>JBFMCM010000366.1:0-2000 GCA_040754355.1 Chloroflexota bacterium
CTGGATTGACGACATCCCCGGCCTGATGAAACAAGGATACGCCGCGGTGCTTGTCGCCACTGGGGCGCACGTGGCCAAGAAGGTGGACATCCCCGGCAAGGACCACCCCGACAATTGGCTCAGCCTGCCCTTCCTCAAGCAGGTCTGTCTTGGCACGCCGCCCGACTTGAGCGGCAGGCGCGTCGCTGTCATCGGCGGGGGCAATGTGGCCCTCGACTGCGCCCGTTCGGCGGTGCGCATCGGCGCCAAAGAATGCCGCATGATCTTTCGCAAACCGAAGGGCGAGATGACCGGCTTCGAGTGGGAAGTGGAGATCGCCGAGGAAGAAGGCGTGGAAATGTGCGGGGCGACCATGTTCAAAGAGATCCTCATCGAGAATGACAGGGTCGTCGGCGTGAAATGCGTCCGCACGGAATATCACGGCTACGACGCCAAAGGCCGCATCCTGATTGACGAACTGCCCGGCACCGAACACGTCCTGCCCGCCGACCTGGTCATCTGGGCCACCGGCCAGGGCTGCGACCTGTCCTTCCTGCCGGGGGATGGCAGCGTGAAGCAGGCCAAAGCCGGGATCGATTCCAACAAAGAAATGATGACCAGCCTGCCCGGCGTCTTCGTGGCCGGCGACGTGCACCGCGGCTCCACTTTCTACGTGGTGGACGCCATCGGCGAGGGGCATCACGCCGCCCGCTGCATGGACCGCTACCTGCGCGGAGGGGAAGGCGTCCCGGAGCCGCCGCGCCTGCCCGAGGCCGTGCTGGACGATTTCGAGGTCCGCGAGCGCATCGCCCGCGGCGAGGCCAGCGAGGCTGGAAGGGTCAGCATCCGCACCATCCCGCTGGAAGAACGCGCCCACAACTTCCGCGAAGTGGACCTGACCCTGACCGAGGAGGAAGCCGTACTGGAGGCCGAGCGCTGCGTGCGCTGCGGCACCTGCGCCGAGTGTCTGGAATGCGTGGCCGCTTGCGAACGGGGCGCGATTGACCACAACATGCAGGAGTCCGTGGAGGAGTTTACCGTCGGGACGGTCGTCCTGGCGACCGGCTTCCGCGACTTCGACCCGGTGCGCATCCCCGAACTCAATTACGGGAAACTGGATAACGTGCTGACCGCCATCGAATTCGAGCGCATGATCAATGCCAGCGGACCGACCAATGGGCAGGTTTTGCTCAAGAACGGCAAGCCGCCCAGGAGCGTGGCCGTCGTCCACTGCGTAGGCTCGCGGGATGCCCAGTACCACGAATACTGCTCGCGCGCCTGCTGCATGTATTCGCTCAAACTATCCCAACTTGTCCACGAATATGTCGGGGCAGAGGTCCATGAAATTTATCGGGACATGCGTTCCTTCGGCAAAGGTTATGAGGAGTTCTACAACCGCACCGCGCAGATGGGCGTCCATTTCTACCACGGCAGGGTAAAGGGCATCGAAGCGTGTGACGGAAAACTGCACCTTGCCTGGGACGAAGCCTTCTACGGGCAGCCTGACCATGTGGAGGTGGACATGGTCATCCTGTCCACCGGATTCGAGCCGCAGCCCGACGCTGCTTCGGTAGCGGCGACTTTCGGCATCAGCCGCAGCCGCAACGGTTTCTTCCACGAACGCCACCCGAAACTGGCCCCTGTGGAGACGACCAACGAGGGCATCTATCTGGCGGGCGCCTGCCAGGCTCCCAAAGACATCCCCGACAGCGTGGCCCAGGCCGGGGGGGCCGCCGCAGCCGCGCTGGCGCTCATGGACCAGGGCACCATCGCCCTCGATCCCTCCATCGCCGTGGTGGATACGCAGCGCTGCGCCGGGTGCGGACAGTGTAAAGAAGCCTGCCCATACAAGGCCATCGAACTGGAACGGCGCACCTCGAAGGTGAACCCCTACCTGTGCAAAGGCTGCGGCACCTGCGCCGGCACCTGCCAGAACAAAGCCATCACGCTCATCCATTTCGACGACCGGGCACTGGTGGCCGAGATGATTGGCGCCTTGTCGGTGGATTACCCTGCGGAGG
>JBFMCM010000367.1:0-5754 GCA_040754355.1 Chloroflexota bacterium
GCAACCTTGGAAATCAACGGACATGTGTCCGAAACAAAGAATGGAGTCAATTTATGGATACTACAATCGAACTCATCACCGGGCAAGAAATACTCGACTCGCGCGGCAATCCGACCGTGGAGGTCGAAGTCGTCCTGGCGGACGGCTCATGGGGCCGCGCCGCGGTCCCCTCGGGGGCTTCCACCGGCGTCCACGAGGCTCTCGAACTGCGCGATGGCGACAAGAAGCGCTATAACGGCAAGGGTGTGCTGAAAGCCGTCGCGGCGGTCAATGTGACGATAGCCGAGGCGCTCTTTGGCTGGGACACCACTGACCAGAAAGCCATTGACGCTGAAATGATCGCCCTCGACGGCACGCCGAATAAATCCAAGTTCGGGACAAATGCCATCCTGGGCGTCTCGCTAGCGGTCGCCAAGGCCGCGGCCAACTCGCTCGGCCTGCCGCTCTACCGTTATCTCGGCGGCGTATACGCCCACGTGCTGCCCGTCCCGATGATGAACATCCTCAACGGCGGCGCGCACACCGCCTGGCAGTCCACTGATGCGCAGGAGTTCATGGTCATGCCGCTTGGCGCGCCGACCTTTACTGAAGGCTTGCGCTGGGGCGCGGAAATCTACCATGCTCTCAAATCTGTGCTCAAAGAAAAGGGCTACGCCACGTTAGTCGGCGACGAGGGCGGCTACGCTCCGGCGCTCAAGGCCAACAACGAAGCCGTGGAAGTCATCCTCGAAGCCATTGCCAAGGCCGGCTTCAAAGCCGGGCGCGGTAAGGAGGTTGCTATCGCTCTTGATCCCGCCGCCTCTGAACTCTACGACGAGGAAAGTAAAACCTACAACCTGCACAAGGAAGGCAAAATACTGTCCGGCGAACAGATGGTTGAATTCTGGGCCAAATGGGTCAAGGACTACCCCATTGTCTCTATCGAGGACGGCCTGGCCCAGGACGACTGGGATTCATGGAAACTGATGACCAAGGAACTGGGCGGCAAGATTCAAATCGTGGGCGACGACCTGCTCGTCACCAGCCCGACCCGCGTCCGGCGCGCCATTAAAGAGAACGCGGCCAATGCCCTGCTGGTCAAACTCAATCAGATTGGCACGCTGACCGAGACCATCGAAGCGGTCGAGACCTGTCACCGGTCCGGCTGGCGGGCAGTCACCAGTCACCGCTCAGGCGAGACTGAGGACAGCACCATCGCCGACCTGGCCGTGGCGCTCAACATGGGCCAGATCAAGACCGGCGCCCCTGCCCGTTCCGACCGCGCTGCCAAATACAACCAGTTGCTGCGCATCGAAGCCGAATTGGGTGATACTGCCAGATATGCCGGCTGGGACGCACTCAAAGCCTGACACCCGCCACATTGGGAAACAGTATTCTACGCGCTTTGGGCGCGTAGAATATTTTAAGATTAAACTTTGTTAAACCACTTGACAAACTATCTTATTTTGTTATATGATATAACAAATCCATCTGGAAGCAAATAGTAATCTCCCTGGAAAGACAGTTGTGAACACACCCTTGTGGTCAACTCCTGTTCAGAACGTCAAGAACGCAAACAAACATACTGTCCTGGATTTGATTCGCTTTACACCTGGGGGTATCTCGCGTGTGGAAATTGCCCGGCGCATGGGACTTACTCGCGCCGCGGTTACCACCATCGTCAATGATCTTCTTGGAACCGGTATCATCCGCGAAGCGGAAAGGATCAGCGCTCGCAATGGGCGTCCTCCGGTTGTCTTGGAAATCAACCCCACACTTGGGTATGTCATTGGAATTGATTTTGGCGCCACCCACATCAACCTGCTGGTTGCTGATTTGGGCGCCCGTATCCTCGAGGAATTGGAAACCGAGTTCGATATTCAGGCTGGACCCGAGGCCGGACTGGCGGAAGCAGACCGCCTGGTCCGGGAGTTGCTCGCGCGTGCTGGTCTGACCTTCGATGATATTTTTGCAATCGGAATGGGCGTTCCCGGCCCCATTGTCACTGAGGCAGGCATGGTCGTTGCTCCACCCATCATGCCCGGCTGGGATCGGTTCCCGATCCGGGACGCGCTGGAAAAACGGTGGAACGTCCCCGTCTCGCTTAACAACGACGCCGAATTGGGTGTTCTGGGTGAATGGGCGGCCGGCGCGGGACGCGGTGAACGCAACCTGGCCTACATCAAAGTCGGCACCGGGATCGGCGCAGGTTTGTTGTTGGACGGGCAAATCTATCGCGGCGTGACCGGTTCTGCTGGAGAGATTGGCCATCTTACTATTGACGAAAACGGACCATTATGCAGCTGTGGAAATCATGGCTGCTTGGAGGCGGTCGCGGGCGGCCGCGCCATCGCTCTGCAGGCCCAGGAGGCCGTGCTGAAGAAACAACGCACACAGTTGGCCGCCATCCAGCCTGTGGAAAAAATCACCGCTCGTGATGTGGCCACGGCTGCACGGCGTGGTGACTTGTTATCCCAACAAATACTGGCGCGGGCCGGAACACAAATGGGCATTGCAATCGCTGGCCTGGTTAACCTGTTTAACCCAGGGCTTGTTATAATCGGAGGCGGTGTCGCCCAGACTGGCGACATCCTACTTGAGCCAATGCGGCAGGCGGTTCAGCGACGCAGCCTGCCGGCTGCAACACGGGTGGTTCGTATCACCACCGCGATGCTTGGACGGCGTTCTTCCAGTATTGGCGCAGTCATCCAGGCCTTAACCAATGCGCTCCATCAAGTCGCAGATCGAAAGGAGGTGAGGTTTCCCCAAACGACTCACCAAACGAGTCTGGAAGTACAAGTGTAACAGGTTCCTTCTGAGTAGCCCTTGCGAAAGCAGGTGCTCAACATTTCACCCTATTTTATAAAGGAGAGAAGATAATGAAACGCACGCTTTTCGTACTGGTCGGCATAATGATGGCTGCGTCCCTGCTGTTGACCGCCTGCGTCGGTGGTGGGACCCCTGTCGTCACCGAGCCCCCAGCCACTATGCCTCCGGCCACCGAACCCCCGGCCCCCGAACCGGTGACCATCGCCATCTGGCATCAGTGGTCCGGTGATTACTTGATTGCCATCACGGACGTCTTCACAGAATACATGGTGGCGCACCCTGAGGTCACCATTGACCTGTCCAAACCAGATGATGTCACTGCTGCTCTGCAGGTAGCCATCCCCGCTGGCGAAGGTCCCGATATCATCGGCTGGGCCAATGACCAGATCGGCGCCAATGCGCTGGCCGGTAACATCGTCGCTCTGAATGACTACGGCGTGGATATGGCCTTCCTCGAAGGCACCTACGAACCCGCTGCGGTTGCCGGCGTTGTCTGGCAGGATATGATCTGGGCTCTCCCCGAATCTCAGGAAGGCATTTCGCTGGTCTACAACAAGGCGATTGCTTCCGAAGCAGATTTCCCGTCCGATCCAATGGACTTTGCTGACCTGCTTGCAAAATCGCAAGCCTACTTCGAGGCCAATAGCATCCCGCTGTTCTGCAACCAGGGTTTCCCGGGCGGTGATGCATACCATGTCGCCCCGCTGTACTTCGGCTTCGGCGTCCCCGAATATGTTGATGACCAAGGTCTCGCCTACCTGAATACCCCCGAGGCGATTGCGGCTGGTGAGTGGCTGGTTGCAGTCAAGCCCTTCCTGATGCAGGAAATGAGCCATGAACTTTGCCGTACAGCCCTCATTGAAGGCACGGTCGCTGCTTGGTGGACCGGTCCGTGGGCGATTGCCGACCTCGAAGCTGCCGGCATTGACTATGGCTTTGTTCCAATGGGCAGCCCGTTCGTTGGCATCAAGACCCTCATGCTGACCAGCAATGCCGTTGATCGCGGTAATGCGGAAGTCGCCGTGGACATCATGAAATTCTTCACCTCCTACGAGATGCAGAAATACACCACGCTTGCCAACAAGACCATCCCAGCCAACACAGAAGCCCTGAACGATGCGGAAGTCCAGGCCCTGGCCAGCATCGCTGGCTTCGGCGCCTCCCTGAACCTGGGCGTCCCGATGGCCAACACCCCTTATGCGAGCGCTCAGTGGAGTCCCGTAGGTGATGCCACCGGCGCGATTTGGAATGGCAGCCAGACTCCGGCAGACGCTCTTGCTGCTGCTCAGACTGCTGTCGAAGCCGCCATCGCCGGTATGAAATAACCTGTGTACGACAAGATGGGAGGGCTCGCGGCCCTCCCATCTCTTTATACTTGTCAGCAAAAGGAGGATGCCATGGCCCAATGGAAAGGATGGCGCAAAGCCCTGACAGTGTTGGCGTTTATTGGCCCGACACTGATTGGTATTCTTATTTTTAGTATTTACCCCATTATCTTCAACACCTACATCTCGTTCACCAACCGCAACCGCTATCACCCCAACCCGGATTGCTCCCTCACGCTGACCAGTCTCCTCGAACCTACCTGCTGGAAGGTCTTCGAGGAAAACCGCCCTACTGGACTCGCCGAACCCTTCCGATTGCAGGAACCTCTTTTCGGGAATTACATAGACCTGGTCGGAGCATTCTTTACCCAGCCGGCGGTGGTGGCTTTCTTGAAAATCATCGCCTGCTTCATTCCTTTGATCGTCGCAGGTTGGGTGAACAAGGCCTTCTCGAAACGCGCTGAACGGCCGCTCTCGCCGGGCCTTGTTACCTTGATTGCGATCGTAGTTGGTGTATGCTTGGGCTGGCTGCTCCGTTTCGACCAGGCTGTTAATTTGATTGCGGGGTCAGGCGATTTCTTTGTCGTGACATTTCGCTCGCTTCTGTATGTTCTCCTGTGCATTCCCTTGTTTTACCTGGTTGGTTTAGGGCTGGCGCTCCTGCTCAATGTGCAGGACCTACCCGGACGTACCTTTTTTCGCGTTATCTTGATTATTCCATGGGCTGCCTCCACTGTTGCCATCATGATCGCCCTGGTTTGGCAGTTCTTCTTCCGGGAACAAGGTACCATCAACCAACTGCTCGCCTTGATTGGAATAGAGGGGAAGGCCTGGCTTCAGGAACCAACGACAGCCTTTGCTGTATGCGTAATCGCCAATGTCTGGATGTCCTATCCCTTCTTCATGGTGACCATCCTGGGGGCGCTTCAATCCATTCCGGGGGAACTCTACGAGGCCGCCGAAGTGGATGGGGCCTCCTGGTGGCAGCGGCTGAGTGGTATTACCCTGCCGCTACTACGCCCGGCCGTCGTCCCGGTTATCGTGCTTAGTTCCATCACCACTTTCCAAATGTTCGGGACTGTCTGGGCGATCACCGGCGGCGGCCCATCGCGCGGTGCCGGCACACCAGGTGCGACAGAACTCGTTATGGTCTATGCCTATAAACAGGTCTTCCAAAGTTCAGCCTATGGTCGCATGGGGGCCTTCGCGGTCATTATGTTCATCTTCTTGTTCGGTCTCACGCTCTACAGCCTGCGCATCTCCCGCATCACGAGAGGAGCCTACGAATGAACCGCAGAACCAAATCCCTTGCGAAAATCTTACAAGTCATTGTAGCCGTCTTGGCCACCATTTTTGCTGTTTACCCGGTCTGGTTCGCTATCGTGGCCTCCGGGCGCGCTACTGGCCGGCTGGTAACTTTCAACCTGTTAGGGATGTTCATTCCTACCGAATGGACTTGGGATAACTATCAGCAGATGATCTTCGTAGATCCGCTTCTGACCTGGATGAAGAATTCTCTGATGGTTGCGGGATTAACGACGATCGCCTGCCTCTGCATTGCCACCTCGGCCGCGTTCGCCTTCTCCCGGATGAGGTTCTATGGGCGCGAGTGGGGACTGGT
>JBFMCM010000368.1:0-6331 GCA_040754355.1 Chloroflexota bacterium
ATAGTCTGGTGCTCTACACCGGGCCAGATAGAAACGGGTATGCACAAGAATTCCTGCACAACTTTCTGGCAGGTTACCGGGTCGAAAATGCGCTGCCGGGGTTCTGGTTGGAACAGATTCCCCTATTCTTGAAGCTGCTTGAGATCAACCTCTATGACGAGGTGGCAAAATTCTATCCTGATGATGTCGAAGAATGGGGTGCGAAGTTTATACCTGGTCGGAAAGAGCGCCTCGAAAGCGATCTGCCGTACGTTGACTTGGATTTCACATCGCTCTCGAAGTGATTCGCCTGTAGATAGACTAAAGACTTCCGGGCCACCTCCCGAAAGTCATTCTATATGGCTAGACTACTGCATCTCTTAGAATCGGACAGGTCATGCAGTGCCCGCCGCCGCGCCCTTTGCCGAGTTCGAAGCCGGGGATGGTGAGCACTTCCACACCGGCCTGGCGCATTTTGGCAATCGTGTAGGTATTGCGCTCATAGGAAATGATTACGCCCGGTTCCAGCGCAACCGTGTTGTTGGCGTCGTCCCATTGCTCGCGCTCGCTCTGGTACTGGTCGCCGCCAGTCTCGACGACAGTCAGTTTCTTCACGCCCAGGGCGTCTGCCACTGCGGAGAGGAAGTCCTTCTCGCGCGTCACGTGGAAGTCGCCCGGTTTCTTCCCGGGGCGCAGGCTGATGGCCTTGATTTGCCCGACCACTTTCGGGAAGCAGGTCACCTTGTCGCGGTCGAGGAAGGTGAAGACCGTGTCGAGGTGCATGTGGGCGCGGTCCTTGGTCATCACGCAGGCGATGACGCGCTCGGCGTTCCCGGCGGTAAACAGGGCGTCGGCGACCTGCTCGATCATGCTGCCCTGCGTCCGCTCGGACATGCCGATGAGCACCGACCCGTTCCCGATGGGAAGCACGTCGCCGCCCTCGAGGGTTGAGCGGCCAAAGTTTTGCATGTTGAACTCGCCGTCGGTGGCGTTGGGATACCAGAAGCGGAAACCGGCCTCCTTGAACATGGGATGAAAGTTGTAGATAGCGTACATGTTGAGTGACTCGCGCCGCCGCGCCGGCCAGTACATCGGGTTGGCCGAGACACCGTCGTAGATCCAGCAGGAGGAGTCGCGCGTGAAGAGCGTGTTCGGCAGGGGCGGCAGGAGGAAGGCGTTCATGTCGTCCAGGGCGGCGGCATGGAGCGAGATGCGGGCGAACTGCTTCCAGTCGAGGCCGGCCTCGCCGGCAGTCAGGCCGCCGATCAGGTGCCGGGCGAGGAAGGCAGGCTCGAGGTCCAGCAGGAACCGGCGCACTTCGTCCACCAGCGCCCAGCCGACGGTGTACTCGGTGGCCACCTGTCCGACGATCAACTCACGCGCCGCCGGGCTGGCTTTCAGCGTCTCAGTGAGCAGGTCCAACACGTAAAAGACCTCCACGCCGCGCGCGCGCATGACCTGGGTGAACTGGTCGTGCTCCCACTGGGCGCGCTCCACCCAGAGCACATCGTCGAAGAGCAGGGCGTCGTGGTTGGAGGGGGTGAGGCGCTGCAGGCTCAACTCCGGGCGATGGACGATGACCTTGCGCAACTTGCCGACTTCCGAATGGACGCCGAATGGGGTCATGGTGGGTCTCCTATTCTCATCAGGTCTCGTTCCGATGCTCCGCGTCGGAACGGGCTTGAGGCACTCTGCGCCAGGGCAGGACGCAGGGCGTTGTCACCAGGGAGGGTCAGGATATGGGCAGAGTCACCCGCATGGTAGTGCCTGCGCCGGGAGCGGACTCGGCAGTGATCGTCCCGCCGTGGGCCTCGGTCAATTTTTTGGCGATGGCCAGTCCCAGGCCCATTCCTCCCGAATCGGTGGATCTATAGAATCGCTCGAAGACGTGCGGTATTTCTTCGGGGGGAATGCCGGAGCCGGAATCGGCCACTTCGAGCACGGCCCGACCGTCAACCTGGTGATAGCGGACGGAAATCGTCCCGCCTGTGGGGGTGTAGCGCAGGGCGTTCGCCAGCAGGTTGGAGAGCACTTGGCGGACGCGCCCCGGGTCGAGGTCCAGCCAGGGGAGATCGGGGGACGTTTCCACGGTCAGGGTCACGCCTGCCGCCTTTGCCTGTTTCTCGAAAGCCGCCGCCGTCTCCCGCGCCAGCAGGGCCAGGTCGGTAGGTTCTTTCTTCAATTGCAGCGCTCCCGACTCGGCCAAGGCCAGCGTGCGCAGGTCCTCCACCAGGCGGGCCAGGACATTCGTCTCCTCCAGCAGGGAACGCAGGTTGTCTTCGTCGGCAGGATAGACGCCGTCCAGCATGCCCTCCAGGTTGCCCTGCATGACCGTCAGCGGGGTGCGCAGTTCGTGGGTGACATCCGCCAGCAAGTTGCGACGTTTTTCGTCTGACAGATGCAGGCGCGAGGCCATATCGTTGAAGGCGCGTACCAGCGAACGCACGCCGCGTAGTCCTTTTTCCTGCACCTGCACAGAATAATCCCCTTTCCCGACGCGGTCGGCAGCCTTGAGCAGGTCGTCGAGTGGGATCACAAACCGGCGCAGGCCCGCACCGCCCAGGCCTATGACGAATACGATGAACAGAACAACGCCCACCCCGATTGGGATGAGCCACTGACCGAGATCAGGTGAGAAGCTGACCAGCCCCGCTGAGCGGGCAATCAGCGCGATGATCCCCGTCAGCACAGCCAGGCCGAGCAGATTGAACGACAGGAACAGGCATCCCATCCGGCGGAAGAAGCGCGAGGGCGGCCTGCGAAGAGGCGGCCAGGGTTCATTCTCCGGCCACCAGGGCGGGCGATGACGGGGAGAGCGGAAAGAACGGGAGTGACTCATCAGTCGGTGAACTTGTAGCCAACGCCGTAAACCGTCAGAATGTAGCGCGGCTCGGACGGATTTGGCTCGACCTTTCGGCGGATGTTCTTGACGTGGGCGTCAATGGCGCGTTCGTAAGACTCGAAGGCCACCCCGTGGACGGCATCCAGCAGTTGGGCACGGGTGAAGACCCGCCCGGGATAACGTGCCATGGCGGCCAGCAGGTTGAACTCGGTGGGGGTCAGTTCCTCGATCTCGCGCCCTTCGGCGCTGACCCGCATACGCGGCAGGTCGAGGGTCAGATCGGCAGCACGCAAGACCTCGGGCGCTGCGGAGGCGTTTTCGACGCGCCGCAGCACCACCCGGACGCGCGCGACTACTTCCTTCGGGCTGAATGGCTTGGTGATGTAATCGTCGGCGCCGAGTTCCAGCCCGATGAGTTTATCGGATTCTTCCGAACGGCCTGTCAGCATGATGACCGGCACGTTCGAGACCTTGCGCAGTTCACGGGTTACGTCCAGGCCGTCCAGTTGGGGCAGGCCGAGGTCGAGGAGGATGAGGTCGGGTTTCTCCGTCCGCGCCAGCGACAGGGCGGTCTTCCCGTCCGCTGCGACGCGCACGCTAAAACCAGCGCGCTCGAGGTAATCACGCACCAGTTTCACGATTTTGGTTTCATCGTCCACGACGAGGATGGTTTTCATAAAAAAAGCCAACCCGAGGCCTTATGCGGGCCTCGGGTCTATTATACGCTGAGAACTTTACGCTTCGGGCTTTTTATCCTCAGGTTGTTTATCCCAACCGGGAGTAGCATGCGCCCGGCGGTGCATTTCAGCGAACATCGGGTGGACGCCCTCTTCCCATGGGCCGCGCCCCATCGGGCCGTGCATGTGCCCCCAGCCCCAGCGTGAACCCCAGATCAGGCGGCGCATGGCGCTGAACGCCAGGAAGAGCAGGAACAGCGGGATCAGCAGACCGAAGAAGCCAAATCCGGGGAACCACATGAAATGTCCGTATGGCATCCCATGGAAAAGATAGGGCGACCCGGTCGTGTCAGCAGCGGGGACCTGGATATTCTCAGCTACGCCGCGGGCAATGCCAGCCTGGTAGGCGAAGAAACCGATACCTGCAATGGCAGCCAGCAGGACCAAGCCTGCAAGAATACGGAAAATAATGTGTCTGGTCATTTCTAAACTCCTTGTATGTTGGTGATTTCCTGTGAAATCATAGCCAGAGTATAAGCGCCAGTTGTGAACTGAGTGTGAAGACAGCGCGGAGAAGGTATGCAGAGATTAATGACCCCTTGGGCTGACGCGCTGTTTGCCCATCACGGCAGAAATAAGCGAAATTGATTATACTTTTTCACATATGAAATCACAGGTTTTATTACCTCTTGCGATTGTTCTATCATTGCCCCCCCTCGTGAATATAATATCATCCGCTGAATAAATGTTATACGTAGCATTATCCACTGAGCAAAATACACCTCGTAGTTCAGGATAACCGAATTGATCAAAGACATTTATAAATATGCAATTCTGCACACAGAATTTGTATGTATCACCGCTTTCTTCTTCGATTTTCATCTTATTGAGCCTCATCGGCCCCTCTTCTTTAAATCGCTTTGAATACTTCACCAGATTTTCAAAACTATGATCTGTCTCCTCCACATATCTAAAAATGGATATTTGTTTTGTAAGTCCAACAGGAATTATGACAGCCTTCAATAAAGACAGCGCTTGATCCTTCTTGTTTTTTTCTCTGAACATAGAATACATGGCAATGGTAAGGGCAAGCAACTTTCTGATATCAATGGGTATATTTTTATTAATTCTATTTCGGACCCTTATAACTCTTGGAAGTAATCTCCACATAAAGATAGTCGGGCTCTTGATGTATCCTTTCAATATCCCTTTTGCGATCATCAGAACATCAGGATTTGCAGGGCTTTCAATATTTGTTTTTAGCATTGGAACATTCCTTTCAGGTTTATGTGAAACCTAAGCATAGTATGGATGCCAGTCGTGAATTGAGTATGGAGGCAGCATGGAGAAGGTATGCAGATTCTGGGTAACCCTGATCCCGGAAAGAGCGGCTCCAAACAGGAATCGCTCTTTTTAATTTCCTGACGACCTGGTCGAAAGGCTGACCCGAGATAGGGCAGACGGAGTCTCATCCTTCAGCCTTTCTGTCTCATTGGGCGGCGCTTCCCGGACCTGCGGTCTGCTCCCGTTCACGCAGCAATTCCTTCCCGCCCAGGTCGAAGCCGAAGGACAATTTCAACGCCTCCTGCGCGCAGACGGTGATGCAGGTCTGGCACAGGCCGCATTCGGTGGAGAGGACGCGTTTGCCATCTTTTATATACGCTGGTACGCGCACGTCCATCGGGCACATCTTGACGCACGCGCCGCAATCGTTACACTTCTCGGCCTCGCCGCTAATCTTGAGCAGGGAAAAACGGCTCATGACCTTGAGCGGTACGCTGACGGGACAAACGTATTTGCAGAAGGCACGGTTATCTTTGAGGGCATAAGCCAGGACAATTCCCACCGCGTAGTAAAGCAGGTTGCCGATGATGAACCACGTCACTGCCACCGAACCGGTCGCGCCGTCGCGAAAACCAAAGACGTAGACGAGGAGCAGGACAACGCCGAGGCTGAGTCCAAAGTGCAGATAACGGAGCCAGCCCCAGCGTCCGGGACGCCGGCCGGAGGGACGTTTGAAGGGGAGCAGGTCGAGCACCATCACCGTCCAGCAAGCCCAGCCGCACCACAGTCGTCCAAAAAGGAGCGGCCCGAAAATCTTGGCAATCAGGTAGTGAATGACAGCCATCTGGATCACGCCCGTCAGCAACCCGAAGATGGCCCCTTCGAGTTGGATATTCTCCTGGCCCATATTCTCATGCTCCATGAAGACCATGCCGGCCAGGAACAAGCCGACCAGGAAGAGGGTCAGGCGGCGACCGATGGGCTTTTTCTTTTTAGGGAGAACGCCATACAGCCCGAGGCCTACTCCCAGCGTGAGGCCAATGTAGCCGAATACGATCATGGACTGGAAGTAGCCGGAGGCCAGATAGTTCCAGATGGCAACGCCCCAGAAGGCCAGCATGACAACGCCAGGGACGATCAGATTCTTGAGTTTGAGTTCGCTTTTCATTCTTTCCTCTCCGGTCAATGGTTACGATTAGGACACTTTTTTCGCTTTCGACTCAACCTGTCCCTTCTCGAAAACATCCTTGAATGTTGCATAAGAGGCTGACCGGACGATCAGGAACAGTGCACTGATAATCAATACGATGTCAACATAGGCTCCCAGCCTGAAGACGCCAAAAAACCAAAATAGGGAGTGATGATGGCAACCATTGATTCCAACAAAACTGACCGGGGTTTTGCTGTCAGACAGGGAAAAGCACTGATGGTCAGGAGTGTGGGGCAGTTTACCGAGCCTAGCAGAGAATGTAGATATAGTATAGAAAGTAGTTATGAATTGAGTGTGAAGGCAGTGCGAAGACTCCGTGCAAGCAATTTGCTGTACAAT
>JBFMCM010000369.1:0-9621 GCA_040754355.1 Chloroflexota bacterium
GAACAACAAACTCATCTTCTGCCCCGGCCTGCTCACCGGTCACATGCTCTCCTCGATTGACCGCCTTTCGGTGGGTGGCAAGTCCCCGCTGACAGGCGGTGTCAAAGAATCCAATTCAGGCGGCACGACCGCCTTGCAGATTGCTTTTATGGGTATCAAGGCACTCATCATCGAAGACTGGCCTGCCGAGAAGGGGCTTTCCGTGATGGTGCTGACGATGGACGGCGTCCGCTTCGACCCGGCAGATGACCTGGCTGGCAAAGGCGTCTACGACTCGGCTGAGATTTTGAAGAAACGTTATGGAAGTAAGGTGGCGATTTCCATCATCGGCCCGGCCGGGGAGCGCGGGCTTGTTGCCGCGGGCATCCTCAACCTCGACAAGGACGGCGTCCCGTCGCGCATCAATGCCCGCGGTGGGCTGGGCGCGGTCATGGGCTCGAAGGGCTTGAAAGCCATCGTCTTCGACGCCGGTGGCGGGTCCAAGCCCCCGCTCGCGGACGCGGAAGCCTTCCGAGCGACGCAGAAAATCTACAACAAATTCCTGATGGAACACCCGCAGACCCACACCTACAGCGACTACGGCACCCCGGCTATGGTCCACATGGCAGACGGTTTCGGCGGCCTGCCGACACGTAATTTCTCCTCCGGCACCTTCGAGTACGCCGACGAGATCAGCGGTGAGAAGTTGCGGGAACTCATCCTGAGGCGCGGCGGGGAGGGCAATACCACCCATGCCTGCATGGCCGGTTGTATCATCCGTTGCTCGAACGTTTTTGCCGGCGAGGATGGTAAGACGATTGTTTCTCCCATCGAGTACGAGACCGTCGGCCTGATGGGGTCCAACCTGGGCATCCGCGAACTCGATTGGATCGGCCGCCTGAACTGGCAGGCCAATGACCTGGGCCTCTGCTCCATCGAACTGGGCGCGGCGTTGGGTGTGGCGGCGGAGGCTGGCTTGATGGATTTCGGGGATGGAAAACGCGCCCTCGACCTGTGCGAGGAGATCCGCAGGGACACGCCCCTGGGACGCATTCTCGGTTCCGGCGCGGGCTGGACGGGGAAGATCCTCGGCATCGAGCGCGTCCCGGTGGTCAAGAACCAGGCCATGTCGGCTTATGAGCCGCGTGCCATCAAAGGGACCGGCGTGACCTTTGCCACCACGCCCCAGGGCGCGGACCATACCTGCGGGCAGACCATCCGCGATAAGGTCAACCACCTCGACCCGGCTGGGCAGGTGGATCTTTCGCGCAAGAAGCAGATTGCCATGGCCGGTTACGACAGCCTCGGGGCGTGCATCTTTTCGGCCTTCGGCTTTGCCGTCGCGCCGCCGGAAACCATCCGCGATTTCATCAACGCCCGCTATGGCTGGGACGTGGACATGACCATCCTGTCCGAATTGGGCAAACAGACCATCGAATTGGAACGCGAATTCAACCGCCGGGCCGGCTTCACCAGCGCCGACGACCGCATTCCCGAGTGGATGAGGCGCGAACCTCTCCCGCCGCACAATGCCGTCTTCGATGTGCCGGCGGAGGAAATGGACAAAATATTCGAAAGGTAGAAAAAACTGCGACGCACTTCCAATAGTGCGTCGCAGTTTCTCCTGAGCCACCAAAGAGATTCGAACTCTTGACCTGGCGTTTACGAAACGTCTGCTCTACCGACTGAGCTATGGTGGCATCTCAAGCGGCGGGATTATACAACATCCCGTAAAAACAGACAAGTTTCAGGCCCAGCCTCCCACGGACTTCGACCCTTCACTTCGTTCAGGGCAGGCCTGCGGGAGGTTTCTGAACAGGTGTTATACTTTGCACGATGAACATTGCCATGCTCTCCTACCACACCTGCCCGCTTGCCATTCTGGGCGGCAAGGATACCGGCGGCATGAACGTCTATGTGCGCGACCTGACGACGACGCTGGGCCGCATGGGCGTCCATGTGGATGTGTTCACCCGCTCACAGGACGAGCATGTGCCGCACGTGCTGCACGACCTGGGGTATGGCAACCGCGTCGTCCACGTGCCGGCCGGCCCCGAGGTCCCGCTACCGAAGCGGCAGTTGGCGGAACACATCCCGCAGTTTGTGGAAGGTATCCATCGTTTTGCAGAAGATAAAGGCATCCAGTACGACCTCATCCACAGCCACTATTGGATGTCGGGCATCGCGGCCGGTGCGCTTTCGGATCTGTGGCCTGGTACGCCCATCCTGCAAATGTTCCATACGCTGGGAGAGATGAAGAACCGCGTCGCCCGGTCTGATGAGGAGCGGGAGGGCGAATACCGGTTGGAGGGCGAGCGTCAGGTGCTGCGCCGCGCCGACCGGATCATCGCCTCCACCCTGGCTGAACGCGCCCAACTGGAGTGGCTCTACAAAGCGGATGCAAACAAGATTGCTATCATTCCTCCTGGTGTGGACACATGTCACTTCTATCCCATCCCGGTTGACGAGGCGCGCCAATTCATCGGCCTTAGACCCGAAGATCGTATGATCCTGTTCGTCGGGCGCATCGAACCGCTCAAGGGACTGGATACGTTGATCCGGGCAGTAGCCTGCCTGCGGCCTTCCGACTGCTGCGAGCCGGTGCATCTGGCCGTTATCGGCGGCGATCCGGACGCCTCCCCGGAAGAAATGACCGCCGAGATGGCGCGCATACAGCAATTGTGCGACGAACTGTGCATGGGGAAAATGGTGGCTTTTTTGGGCAAGCGCGGGCAGGATACTCTGCCGTATTACTACTCAGCCGCCGAAGTGCTGGTCATGCCATCTCATTACGAGTCGTTCGGCATGGTGGCGCTGGAAGCCATGGCCTGCGGCACACCGGTCATCGCCTCGCAGGTGGGCGGGCTGGCTTTCCTGGTGCAGGACGGTGTGACCGGTTACACGGTCCCGGCCGACGATCCCGATGCGCTGTGCGACAAACTGACGCTCATCCTGGTCAATGAGTCCCTGCGTCGGAGGCTGGGCGAGGCTGCGGCGGAATATGCCCAGAATTACGACTGGGAGAAAATTGCGCAGCAGATTTTACGAGTATATGAAGAGTTAATTGTGGTACGCGAGAGGTGAGACATTGGGTGAAAGAATCCTTGCTGATCACTGGGCAGGAAATAATTTGATGAATCCCGTGTATTGGAACACTATTCACAGTGTGTTATGGATATTTAAAGAACCGGAGACTCCTCGTCGAGCAGCCTCCGTTTTCCATGCCCACGTAAATGACGGGGAACGGAATGTTAAGGAAGTGTAATCGTCTGCTCCTCCATGAGGATATCCAGCACATCCCAACCTTTTTGATCCATCAACTCGATGAAGGCGCGGCGGAAGAGCAGCGTGACTTCGATGCTTGCCGGACCCTCGGCCGGCGCCGTAAAAACGAACGTGCTCGCATCCGAGGCAAAAGCCGGGATGCGGTTGTCGCTGACGACGCGCGTCGGGTTCCAGTACGCACCCGTGGGGGTGACCTCGGTCCACAGTTCCATCAGGATCTTGGCGTAGATTTTGCCGGGCAGGCCGGCGTAATAGCCCTTGTCCGGGTCTCCTGCCCCGCCGTAATCCGGGACCATCGGCCCGTCTTGCAGGGGCAGAGCCTGTCCCTGCCCATCGGTTGCCGCGACTAGTAGAATCATCTGACGGAGCGGCGAATCGGACGGGACATGATGGCCGGTCAGATCGTTGACGATGGTCACCTCCACAAAGACCTGCTCCCCGTCGCGGTGGGCGGAAACGCTCATTGTGACCGCGTTCTGAAGCAGGTCTGTGCTGGAGGCGCCAGGCATGAGGTGGCTGAAAATGCGGTTGTGATCACGCGTCAGCCCGCCTTGCTCCGGATAAACAAAGTAATCGTAATCCACTACCGGCATATGACAATTCTGACAGGTTTTACCCGTCTGCGGGTCACTGTACGGACTATCCAGCCATTCGCCGAACGAGTTGTAAATCGTAGTGTCCCAGAACACACCAAAATGGCAGGGCGCGCAGTACTGGCTTTGCTCGTAGAGCGGGTTGTAACTGACGCGGCGGGTGACATCGTCGAAGTTGCCGAAGAACAGTTGCTGGTCGGCCTCTGGGCGGTAGAGGCGCATCGAGAGCGTGCCGGGCATATTGGGGTAAGGGAGGCCAGTGGTCGAGTCGAGGGTCACTTCGCCGATCTTGTGACAGAACTCGCAGAAGACGCCTTCCAGTTCGATGCCGGAAGCCAGGTTGGGATCGGCGACGTAAGCCATGCCCGGACTGGCAGTCATCACCGGGACGTGGCAAGTGGCGCAGTTCCCGGCAGTGTCAGGGAAATCCAGTTTGTAGCCGGGGCCGTAGTAGGGTTGTGTGAGATCGGGGCGCAACGGAAAACGTCCGTAGTCGCGGCTATAGCCGTAGCGCGTGAGCGGACTCTGGTTGCCATCCACGTCTGTGCCGTTGTACATGGTGAGAAAGCGCGGATTGATTGCTGACTGCGAATGTGCATCCGCGATCCATTCTTCGTAGCAAGGCATGCAGTGCGAGCACGAGAGCGAGCCTTCAGCGCCTTCATGCGAAAACCAGGTGTAATCAACGTTGTCAGTAGTGTAGTAAGGTTTAAGTATGATGGTCACTGTCTCGGAATTAGGGAGGACATTTTCCACCCATCCCACGTAATATTCTGCTGACCAGGCGGTGATGACGACAGGTATATTTTCTGTCAGTCCATAAAGAATGAATGTTCCGTCATCCGCAGAGACTGTCTTGTTCTCGGTGGCTTTAACGCGGACGGTTGCTCCTGCGATTGGCAGGTTGTCTGCGTCTACGACAATCCCACTCACCGAGGGACCTTCTGGAGTGGCTGTCGGTAAGGGCGCGAGAGTGACGGTGGCTGGAATAGGGGAAAGCGATGGTGTGAGAGACGGGGAGGGAGTCGCTGGCTGGCAGGCGATAATTATTCCGAGGATGAGCCAGATTATCCCGGTGATCAGAAAGGCATGGTAAGGTTTTAGGGTTTTCATCGCCTCTGTGCTCCTTTCCGGCGAGATTTATTATCCTTTCTGCTCGAACCGCGCAGCCAGACGACGCCGAATATGAACAACGGTAGAAGAAGCACGCTGCCGCAGATACCCGGCTCACTAATCTGCTCCGGTGTGGGCGAGGACGCGCCGGACGTCGTGCTGGTGGTGGTTGGCGCGGCAGGCTCGAGGTCCGGGGCTGGGGCGGGCGGCTGGCCGTTCAAATCGAGGCGGAAGACGCCCTCGCCATTGGTTGCCGCGTACAAATGATCGCCGTCGGAACTGAGCGATAGGTTCGTCACCGCGCGGGTGCTCAGCCCATTGTTGATCTTCAACCAGGTAAGGCCGCCATCTGTTGAGCGATAAACGCCGCTGTACAAATCGCCCAGGTAGACAATTTGCGAGTTTGTGGGATCGAAAACAATGCTGCGGTAGGATCCAATCAATTCCAGGCCAGCGCTGACCTGACTCCAGCTAGTGCCGCCATCCGTACTGACATAGAGGCCCGCTGTATCAACTCCGGCCAGCACCTTTTGGGAATTGCGGGGGTCGATCGCCACCGACCGGACCGCGGTTTGCTCCGGCAGCTCATCAGGAGAAGACCATGTTGCGCCGCCGTCGGTGGTCATGAACAGCCCCATCTGCGTGGCCGCATAAACGACTTGGGCATCATCTGGGGCAACCGCCAAGCCTACTACAGCCCCATCCTTGAACTGCTCGCCCGCGATGTTTATCCAGGTTGCTCCGCCATCACGAGAAGCCATCAGCCCGGCTCCCTCAAAAGCATCGGGATGGATCATGGTATTATGGGAGCCGGCCCCGGCATAGACATACATACGATCGGATGGCGCAAACACAATCACGGCTGGAAAAGGCCCGAATTGAGGCGGTAGTATGTGCACTTTCCAACTTTTCCCGCCATCGAGTGATTCAAATATTCCATCGCCCCCTAACAGGATGCGGTCGCTGATAGCCGGGTCGAGCGCCAGACCGACCCATTCCGGTGAGGGGAATTGTCCCTCAGACAGGTTGATGATCCCGTACCAGGTCCTTCCGCCATCGTCGCTGCGCCAGGCGCCATTTCGGCCGACACTGTAAACCCTTGCGGGATTGGACGGATCAACTGTCACGCTGATCACCTGCGCGCCGGTATAGCCGGTGCTGGCATTGGTCCAGGTTTGTCCGCCATCTTCACTCAGGTAGTTGCCGCCCTTGTAGTTATTGGCGAAGATGCGGTTTACGTCACGCGGATCACATTGCAGGTCGATCGGGAACCCGCCAATCCCTCCTGACGGTCCCCAGGTCGTACCGCCGGAGACCAGCGTCCAGGAAATCCCGGCATCTTCGCTGCGGTAAAAAGCGGAATCGCTGCCGGCATAGGCGATATTGGGATCTGAGGGACACAATTCGACCGACAGGAACACTTCGCTGATGCGATCCGGTGCCGCTTCGAGCACCTGAGTCCAGTTTTCACCGCCGTCGGTGGTGCGGTAGATCCCCAGCGGGCTATGTCCTTCAGCCGCGAATCGCTGGCCAGCCGCTTCCGGCACGGTAACACCAGCGGCCGCCAGAAGGATGTCGGGATCCTCAGGATGCATGAAGAGGCTGCCAATGTAGAGATTCCCCAATCCGTTATCCTCGTTCAGAACGCGCCAGGTCTGCCCTCCGTCGGTGGACTTGAGAATGCCGAGGCCTCCGAAGGGGTCCGGATTGGTTTCCCAATCCAATGCCGTGCCCACCGCGCCGCGATCGAAGATGCCGGTTGAAACATACAGAATGTCCGGATCCTGGGGATTGATCCACATATAGCGAGCCAGGCTGGAAGGAATCCCGCCATCCCAGAGAATCTGCCAGTTTTCCCCTCCGTCCGTGGTTTTATAGACAATCCCGCCATGCTGGATATTATCAATCTTCCAGGTTTCGGCCATGGCGTACACAATCAGCGAGGAGCGCGGATCGACCGTGAAACCCCGGATGGACAGGCCGTCGTGTTGGATCGTCACGCCGTTATCCTTCTGTGTCCAGGTGACGCCGCCGTCTGTGGACTTGTAAATGTGTCCCGTTGGGTCGGTGCCCGCCCAGACAATCTGCGGATCGTGCGGATCCACGGTCAGGCTGAAGATCGGGATGGCGTCGCCGCTGGCCCCGGACTGACGCGGAATCCCTGTATTGCTTGGCGACCATGTTAATCCGTTATCCGTGCTGATATGCACCCCTCCGTAGAGATCGGTGACATACCAGATATCCGGGTTGTCGAAGTTATAGCGGATATCGTAGCCGATGCCTCCGGGAGGACCGCCGGTGCGTACCCAGGTGAGGGCGTCAACGGATACATCTTCTCCGGCGGGCGGAAGGTCCCCGCCTGGATTAAGCGTGAGATCATCGAACTCGCCGATTGCATCTCCAAACACGTGCAGCATCAGGCCTCCGGCAGGCAAGGGTTCATCATCCGTGACCGTTACATCAACCACGCCGTCGAGTATGATATGCTGCTGGCTGCCTGCTATGGTGATTTGGACCTGCAGCCACTGCATAGCCGGCGCGCCTGCTTGAGCCGAAACAAGGGGGTTTTGTATACCACCGACATCCTTGAGAATCTGCGTTTCTGTCGGGGTAAGCCTGACGATATACATCCCGGCCTCGGACATCCGGTATCGGATCTCAATAGAACCGTCCCCCTCCGGTTTGAGCCGGAGGACGATGGTGTGGTCGGCGCGGCTCGCGGACAGGAAGGCATACCCTTCCCCTTCGATCCGCAAGACGCCATCTTCCACCGCCGCGTTGGGAGTGAGTTCCCAGCCCGGCAGTTCGGCGTCGTCGAAGGTTTCAGTGAAAATGCTTTCCTGCGCCTGGGCAAGGATGAATGAGGCGAGAAGGAGCAGCAGGGCAAGCATCGGCCAGATGATACGTGAAGAGTTCTTAATCATTTAGACCTCCTCGTGAAATTCTCGACATTTTTCGTCTTCGCATATGATGACTGCCTGTCATGGCGTCCCCAGCCGGAAAACGCCCGCGCCGTCAGTGGAGGCGTAAAGCACGCTGCCATCCGCAGAAAGCGCCAGGCCGCGGATGGCGCGGTTGAACAGGCCGTTATTATGGACGGCCCAGGTCTGCCCGCCATCCAGTGAGTAGTAGAGGCCGCCGTTCAATGTTCCGGCATAAACCACGCTCGAATTGTTCGGGTCCACTACGATGGCGGTCACCATCGCCTCGGGGGACATTCCGGCGGAGGAATGCGCCCAGGTTTGGCCGCCATCCTGGCTGAGCGCTAGGCCGCCGCCATAGAAGCCGACGAATAGGTTCTCGCCGTTGGACGGATCAACAGCCAGTGAAAAGACGATAACTGCCAATGCGTCAGTATCCGCGTCCGGGCGCGCCGGAACCAGCGCGGTCAGGTTGCTGCTGACCAACTGCCAGGTTTGGCCGCCGTCATCGGAACGGAACAGTTGGCCGTCGTAAACGACAGCGAAGGCCTGCCCACCATCTCCGGAGAAGGCCAGATCTTGCACCTGCCCGCTGGCGAGCGAAGTCTGCGTCCACGTCAGGCCGCCGTCCGTGGAACGGATGACGCCGCCGCCCGGCTGCGACCGGCAGCCGTCGCCGGCGTCGGTGTGGCAGCCTTTGTCACCCACCGTCGCTAAAACGAGCCAAGGCGTAGCTGGTGAAAAAATAATGCGGGTGATTATCCCCTCCTCAGCCGCAAACATCGCGTCACCCTCCTGCCAGGTCTGCCCGCCGTCGAACGAGACCGTCGGCCGCAGCCCGGTATCCAGGTAGATGGCGATGAGATGACGCGGATCGAGCGGGTCCAAGGAGACAAAGAGTCCCTCCAGGTCGCGCGCCGCGCCCGAGTTCAGGCCGAGCCAGTTTTCGCCGCCATCCGCGCTGGTGAACACCCCACTGCGCGCCCCCGCGTAGACGCGCGCTGGATCGTCCGAGGCAACGGCAATGCTGTGGGTCAACGCGCCGGTGTAGCCCTTGCTGGAGGTGGTCCACGTCGCGCCGCTGTCCTCGCTGAAGAAGACGCCGCCGCCGTAAGCGTTGACGAAGATGCGCCGGGCGTCGCGCGGGTCGCACTGGATGTCAATCGGCCAGCCGACGACCGCGTCCGGCGGCCCCCAATTCCTGCCGGCAACCTCCTGCCAAGTGCGGCCGGCATCCGTGCTGCGGAAGAAACCAGTGCGGGCGCTGGCGTAGGCAATGTTCGGGTCGCCCAGGCAAATCTCCACGCCGCTGATGTTGTGGCCGTCCAGCGTTTCAGTCCAGGTATCGCCGCCGTCTTCGGTGAGATAGACCCCGCCCAGCACATGTCCGACTTTCCAGGAGTACGGATCGTTCCCGGCTCCAGCGAGCAGGATATCGGGGTTTTGCGGGTGCATGAACAGGCTGCCGATGTACAGGTCGTCGGGGTCGAAGCCGTTCCCCACGCCCAGCACCTCCCAGGTCGCGCCGCTGTCGCGCGAGCGCAGCACGCCCAGGCCGCCGGGCTCGAGGTTTGCGATATTGCTGTTGGCCGCCTCACGGTCGAAGATGCCGGTCGAGACGTAGAGCAGGTTGTGATCCTGCGGATGGATCCAGATATAGCGCGCCAGGTTGTCGCCGTACCAGATGCGCGTCCAGGTTTGCCCCCCGTCGGTCGTTTTGTAGACCACAC
>JBFMCM010000370.1:0-7149 GCA_040754355.1 Chloroflexota bacterium
GAATTTGATTGCTGGATTGAAGGGGGAGAGGCTGCCGAATTGTGTGAATCCGGAAGTGTATGAGAGAAGGTAATTAGGGAGTAGGTAATCAGGGCAGGAGAGAGATCGGTTTCCCCGCCCGCGCTGACTCGAAGAGCGCCTGGATGGCCGCCACGGTGAGGCGGCTGTCGGCCAGGGGGACGGCGGGCGGCGCGCCGTCGAGGATGGCGTCCGCCATGGCCTCCACCTCGCCCACGTAGGTCCCCGCGCCCTTGATCTGGAGCGTCTCGGTGTTGCCCTTGCGGCTCAGGTAGAGGGCGTTCCTGAGACCCGGGTTGAACGGCTGGGGGATGACCAGGGCGGCCTCGTCGCCGACGATTTCCATGAACACGTGATATGGCCGCGCCATGCTGACGTCCATCTGGAGGAAAATATCATCCGGGAAGCGCAACTGGGCGGCGAAGGTCTCGTCCACGCCGGTCGGACCGGGCACCTGCCAGCCAAAGACTTCGAGCGGCTCCGCCCCAAGCACGAAGCGGGTGAAACTGAGCGGGTAAACGCCCACGTCCCACAGCGCGCCGCCGCCCATCGCCGGGTCCAGGCGGTAGTTGCCGGGGGCGACACCGGAAAAGGTAAACGTACCGCGCACCATCTTTACCCGTCCCAGTTTCCCTCCCTGGACGATCTCGCGCACCTTACGGGTCTGGGCATGGGAGCGATACATCAGCGCCTCGGTCACGATCTTGCCGTGCTTCTCCGCTGCGGTGGACATGGCGTCTACTCCCTCCACCGAGAGCGCCAGAGGTTTTTCGCACAGGACGTGCTTGCCGGCCTGGACGGCCTTTACCGTCCATTCGGCGTGGAGATGGTTGGGCAGCGGGTTGTAGATGACGTCAATATCGGGATCGGACAACAGGTCCACATACGAACCGTAGGCGCGCGGGATCTTGTGCTTGCTCGCGTAGGCTTCAGCCCTGGTCAGGTCACGACTGGCGACCGCCAGCAGGGTATTCCGCCTGGATTTACGCAGCGGTTCGAAAAGCGCCTGGTTGATGTTGGCAGTGGAAAGCAGTCCCCAGCGAAGTTTCTCGGTCATGCCCCCTTTTTACCACAGAGGAGGGAGGGCGCACAGAGTATAATCGCACCCATGTCTGGAGAAGCGCGTCGTTCCCCTTTCAGGAAATTTCTTTCCCTCTTCGGCTGGACGAAGCACAGCACCGTCCTGTTGAGCGGATTCTTCCTGATCGTCATGCTCATCATTTACATCTGGTGGCCGCTGGCGGAGGAAGCGCTGAGATATGTGGATTGGAATGGCCCCTGGTGGCGCTACATGGACTGGCTGCTGCTGGGCATCTTCCTGTTCATGTCGCTGACCATCATGTCGCGCGCCGACCTGCGCACGGACGCCCTGATCGTCTTTGTCGGCATGTTTGGGGGCTTGGTGATCGAATCCTGGGGCACGCAGACCAATCTATGGTTTTACTACACTGCCGAGCGCCCGCCGCTGTGGATCATACCGGCCTGGCCGATTGCCAGCCTTTCGATTGACCGGCTGACAAGGTTGTTGAATTGGGGAGTGGAAAAGATAAACACAAAGGGCACAAAGGCGCTCAAAGGAAGAACCTTTGAGGACTTCAGGCCAGTTGGATCTAAATTGTTGTACTGGCTCATCTTTGCTGCTTTCCTGACCCTGATGCTGGTTTTCGTTGCCCCGACGTTCGACAAGTCCTACACTCTCCTGGCGACCCTGCTGGTGTTCCTGCTCATCGTCACACCCACCGACCATCGCATGGCGGTATTGACTTTCATCGCCGGGTCCGGGCTGGGGTATTTCCTGGAATTGTGGGGCACCACGCGCCAGTGCTGGACGTATTACACCTACCAGACACCGCCCCTGTTTGCTGTGCTGGCGCATGGCATGGCGGCGGTCGCCTTCTGGCGCGCCGGGTTGGTCGCCAAAATGGTTTGGGGGAAGGTGAGCAAATTGCGCTTCCGACGCCCCGTGGCAGGCGAACACACCGAAGGCGGGGAAATTTTATAGGAGCGCAGGTCTCGGCCCACATCAAACAGCGGACTGAAGTCCGCGCTCCATTTTTCCCGAACTTCCTAAACCCGCCGCACGATGGTGGAAAGCGACTCGAGGCGCGCCTGGGCCAGACCGGGCAGAGCCTCGAGCGCGTGGAATGCCCCGCTGCCTTCCACGGTCAGCGAAGCCGAGACACTCCCATGCAGGACGGCGCGCAGGGGATCATAATCACGGCTGTAGCCTGCCAGGAACCCGCCCGCGAAGGCATCCCCGGCGCCGGTCAGGTCGGCCAGACGCGCCGGGTAGGCAGGGACTTCCCAGCGTTCCTGCGCGGCGGCATTGTAGAGCATCTGTCCATGCCCGCCGCGTTTGACGACCACGAATTCGCACCCAAAGGCAGCCACAGTTTCGGCCATTTCCCACAAATCCGTGGTGCGGCCCCAGAATAGGGCGCGCAGTTCCTCCTCGGAGGGCAGGAAGGCGGTCAGCCCGTGCAGGAGCGAGCGGATATCCTCCAGCGCGGCAGGCGCAAGGTAAGCGGCGGACGGGTCGAGGGTCAGGGTGGAGACGCCGGCCTGCCGGAAGGCCGAGATGAGGCGGTTGGCGGTCATGTAGTCCAGAGGGCAAAGATGGACGGCGTGGGCTTCCAGATAGTCCGAGGGGATGTCTGCCGGTCTGGGGGCCTCGGGCGGGGAGGTGCGGCGGTCGTCGGCTGCTTCTACGGGCGGCGTGTAGCCGAGCAGGGACTTCGGGAATGTCAGGCCGAGGCGGGCGAAGTGCGCCACCGGGTTGCTGCGCGTGACGGTTTGCAGGTCGAGGCTGGCCTGGAAATAGCGCAAGTCCATCGCTTCTGCCAGGATGCGCACCCCGCGCGTGTCCCAGCCGTGGCGGGCAAAGCCTTTCAGCCACTCGTGGGGGTAGTCCTCGCCGACGCGCGCCAGCAGGCCGAGGCCTTTTTCCCAAACGCTCAGGCCGGAGGCGGCGTAGAGCAGGGAGCCGCCGGGCACGTCAATCAGCGGGCGGCCGCTAGCGGGCAGGAGGTAGTCTCGGCGCAGTTGCCCGGCAAGAACATAGTTGACATTCATCTCGTTCAGGAGGAGAAGACGCGGCTGGCAGCATCGGGCTGGGAGGCGTCGAGAGGCAGGAGGAAGGTGAAGTTGCTGCCTTTGCCTTCCACACTTTCGACCCAGATTCGCCCGCCGTGCATTTCGATCATCACTTTGGAGACAGAAAGCCCTAGCCCCATGCCGCCATGTTTGCGCGTGAGATGCGATTCCACCTGGTAGAAGCGCTCGAAGATGTGCGGCAGGTCTTTGAGCGGGATGCCGATGCCGTCGTCAACCACCGATACCTTGACATATCCCGGGATCTGCTCCGCAACGATGACGATTTGGCCGTTCGTGTCCGTGAAGGTGATGGCATTCTTGACCAGGTTGCCCAGCGCCAGGTTGATTTTGACGGGGTCGCCTTCCACGAGCAGGTTGCCTTCCCCGATGTCGGCGCGCAGAGCCACCCCTTTCTTGCCCGCCTCTTCGGAGAATGAATCGCACACTTCCTCGACCACGCGCTTGATGGACACCGACTTACGGCGGATGGAAGCCGTGCCGCTCTGAACATTGTCCATGTTGGCGACGCTGTCAATGATTTCCTTCAAGCGCATGGCATTGCGGACGATGACATCGAGTTGGGAGCGGTATTCGTCCTGGATGACCTCGCGCAGGAAGGTGGCATGACCGAGGATGAGGCCCAGCGGTGTGCGCAGTTCGTGGGAAGTGATGGCGATGAAATCGCTTTTCATGCGGTCGAGTTGCTGCATTTCCGCCAGCGCCTTCTGGACCTTGTTCACCAGGCGCAGGTTCTGCATGGCAACTGCCGCGTGTGAAGCCAGGATTTCTAGAATTGTCAGGTCATCTTCGGTATAATGTGCGTCGCCTGTCTTGTTGACGGCTTCCAGCACCCCAAGGGGTTCCCCCTGGTAGAAGATCGGGACAGCCATCAACGAGCGGGTGGTGAACTGCGACACCTGGTCGGCGCCTTTGTAGTGGCGCGGTTCGTTGGCTGCGTCCAGAATGACGATTGGTTTCCCATTGAGAATCACCCAGCCGGCGGCGCTGTCTTTCACCGGCACTTTCAACGTTTTGAGTTTCTCGCGGTGGAACCAGGGCAGGGCCAGGAAACCCAGTTGCTCCCCGCCCTCTTCGAGTTCCAGAATGGAGGCCGCTTCGCACCCCGTCAGTTCGGAGGCGGTAGAGATCAGGGTGTTGAGGAACGGCTCCAGGTCCAGAGAGGCGCTGAGAGTGCGGCTGATTTCCAGCAGGCGTTCCAGTCGTTGGATGCGTTCGGAGTCGGACATGATTCGGTAATTTGATTATACTTGGTAAGTGAAGAGTCATCATCCCTTTCATCCCGATCAACGGCGGTGAAAAGATCAAATCAGGAGAAAAACAATGAGCAAAAAGAAAGTCCGTGTAGCCATTATCGGCGTGGGTAACTGCGCCTCGTCGCTGGTGCAGGGTGTCCAGTTCTACAAGGATACGCCCGAGGATGCCAGCGTGCCGGGGTTGATGCATATCAACCTGGGCGGCTACCACGTGCGCGATATCGAGTTCACCCTCGGGATTGACGTGAACGTGACCAAGGTCGGCAAAGACCTCTCGGAGGCCATCTTCGCTGAACCGAACAATACCTATAAGTTTTGTGACGTGCCAAAACTGAACGTGCCGGTCGTGCGCGGCATGACCCACGACGGCCTGGGCAAATACCTGACCGGCGTCATCACCAAGGCCCCCGGCCCAACGGCTGACATCGTCCGCCTGCTGAAGGAGACCAAGACTGACGTGGTGGTCAACTACCTGCCGGTCGGCTCGGAAATGGCCACCAAGTGGTATGTGGAGCAGGCCATCGAAGCCGGCTGCGCTTTCGTCAACGGCATCCCGGTCTTCATCGCCTCATCGGAATACTGGTCCAAACGCTTCCGCGATGCCAAACTCCCCATCCTGGGCGACGACATCAAGAGCCAGGTCGGGGCCACCATCCTGCACCGCGTCCTCACCAGTCTGTTCGTGGACCGCGGCGTGCGCATTGACCGCACCTACCAACTCAACTTCGGCGGCAATACCGACTTCCTCAACATGCTGGAGCGCGAGCGCCTGGAGAGCAAAAAAATCTCCAAGACCGGCGCAGTCACCAGTATGATTCCCTATCCGCTCGATCCCGACAACGTCCACGTCGGCCCGTCGGACTATGTGCCGTGGCTGACCGACCGCAAGTGGTGCTACGTGCGCATGGAAGGCACCACCTTCGGCGACGTGCCGTTGAATGTGGAAGTCAAACTCGAAGTCTGGGACAGCCCCAATTCGGCGGGTGTCATGATTGACGCCATCCGCTGCGCCAAACTCGCCCTCGAGCGCGGACTTGCTGGACCGATTGTCGGACCTTCATCCTACTTCTTCAAAACCCCGCCCAAACAGTTCAAGGATGACCTTTGCCGGGCCAAGACAGAAGCCTTCATCCGCGGCGAGAGCGGCGAGTAAAAAACATTCCCATGCTCTCCAAATCCGCTCCGTTGTGGACCCTGTTCCTGCTCGCCGTTTTCATGGCGGGGTGCATCCCTGCGTCAGTGTTACCGCCCGCCACAGAAACCGCGACCAGTTCCCCGCTCCCGACCGAGACGCTGACGCCCACGCCCACCGACCTTCCCACCCCGACCCGCACACCGCCGGACCTGCCCGGTCCGTACCAGGTCGCGTACCTTTACGACGGCGACCCGCCCCACACGTACATTGCCGACACCTGCCAATACCTGCGCGATAAGTGGACTGCTACCAATGCCGCACCCGGCACGGTAGTGATGGTTATCATGTTCCATGCCATCGGCGGAGAGACTTACGGGGATCGCATCTCGGAGGCAGACTTTCATGCCTTGATGCAGGCTCTCTATGATAACGGCTTCCAGGCCATCAACATGACCCAGTTGGCGGATTTCATGGAATTCAATACCGCCATCCCCAACCGGTCGGTACTGCTGCTGGTGGACGACCGCAAGACCGGGGAGTATTTCGACACTTTCTTCCGCCCCTACTGGCAGGCCTGGGGCTGGCCGGTGGTCAACGCCTGGATCAACCTGGACGATTCCATCGGACGCTCTGCCCTGCCGGCGAACGTCGCCCTGGAGAACGAGGGCTGGGTGGATCACCAGTCTCACGGCGTGGTGCATAACATCCCGATGGGACCTGATTCGAGCGAGGAGTACATCTTCAGCGAACTGCAAGGGTCAATGGACCTCATGCAGCAGAACTACGGCAAGACCCCGATTGCTATCATCTGGCCCGGCGGCGGTTTTGCCAAGCGTCCAGTTGAGGTGGCGCATCAGGTAGGCTACCGGTTGGGTTTCACCATCAACCCGCGCGGCCCGTTGATGTATAACTGGGTGCCGCTGGCGGACGAGAAAGACCCGCGCCGTCCCTCCTGGATTCCGGAGGGAAGCCTGGGCGACCCGCTGCTCGTCCTGCCGCGTTACTGGGACTCGGATGCCATCAACCACATTAGTGAGGTGCTCCAGATCGGTCAGGAGGCCATCGCCTATGCTGAGGCCAACAAAGCCGTTGAGCTGGATTACTACGACATTGTCTGTTTTCCTACCTACGGTCCTCTTCCCTGAGGCAGCCTCCAACTGATAACTGCTAACCGCTAATTACTAACCGCTATGTCTTGTATCTTTTGTAAGATCATATCCGGCGAAGCCCCAGCCACTATCCTCTACCATGATGAGCAAGTGACGGCCTTCTGCGATACCCACCCGATAGCCTCCACGCATATCCTCATCGTGCCCAATCGTCACATCAACTCGTTGAACGAACTGGAGGAGACCGATTCTGCCCTGGTGGGGCACATGGTCCTGACCGCCCGGAAACTTGCCGCGCAGGAGGGCGTGGCCGCGATCGGCTACCGTCTTATCCTGAACACCGGCGCGGGCGGCGGGCAATCCGTCTTCCACTTGCATCTCCATCTCATTGCGGGCAAACAAGCCCGGTTTACATTGGGATAAATAATCTCCCGGAGTTTCAACTCCGGGAGATTGTTCTCGGAGGGCGACCATTAATAGTGACCGATTGGTAACCCGACTACCGATCCGGCAGATATAA
>JBFMCM010000371.1:0-19472 GCA_040754355.1 Chloroflexota bacterium
GAGACGGCATAGGTGACGAGTGTGTATCCCATCGCCAGTTCATTGCCGGGAGCGTCGGTGTTTTCCGCCTCCGAGAGCAGGTCTGCCAGTCGATCCTCGCAGGCAGCAGGTTCCACCGGGTCATGGGCAAGCGGTTCGTGGGCCGGTTCTTCGGTGAGAAAGAATTCCTCCAGGGAAGAGAGTTGCAGGCAGGAGCAGGCGAGGGTCAGCGCGGCGGCTGAGACGATCAAAATAACAATAAAGGTATTTCTATTCATGCGCTACTTTCCACTGAGCCGCGTAAAAGGATGGCACAAAATCCGCTTGCGGCTTTCAGCCAATTTCTAACACGGTCTGGAGTATCTCTGCCGCATCGTGCACCACCTGCGGACATACCCTCCGGATCACTCCGCTTTCACGCGCCTGTTGAAGTCCCTCCGGCGTGCTGATGTCACTGCAGATCAATGCGCGGCACAGGATGGGACCATGTTTCTCCTCGAAGCGGCGCATGAACTCGCGCCCCAGCCGGTAGACCTCCTCCTTGACTTCGGGCGCGGCTGCCCCGCGCGCCAGGCCGAGGGCCATCAGCGCTCCAGTTACTGCCCCGCAGACCTCGCCGCGGCGCGCCATCCCGCCGCCGAAGGAGGTGGCGATCCGGATGGCAGTCTCCTCGTCCAAGCCAAATTGGGGGGCGAAAGCGGAAAAAACCGATTGGGCGCAGTTGCAGGCCTGGCTGAAACGTTCGTCGGCAACAACGGTGGGACTTTCCATTACCATACTCCGGGGATCAAGCGATAGCGCACGCGAGCGGCATATTCTTTGTAACCGTCCAGTTCTGCCAGGAGTGTCCGGTCTTCCAGCGCGGTGCGCAGGAACAAGTTCGCCGCTAAAAATACCATCGGGATGCAGGCCCAAAGCGAGCCGAGGGCGAACGGGATCATCAGGTACGAAACCAGCAGGCTGGCATAGCCCGGATGCCGCACGAAGCGATACGGCCCGCCGGTCTGGACGGTGTGGCCGCGTTCCTTCTGGATGCGGACGGTGGTGGCGAAGAATTTGTTCGAGACCATCGCCCAGGTGAAGAGCGGGTAACTCAGCCCCAGCAGGATGAGCGCGGCGATCTGGACCTCGGTCCGGATCGCGCCCGGCCAGCCGAAGCGTTCGTCCAGGCCGGCCAGCGCTAAAATCAACAGCCCGCCGAAAGCGCTGATCCCGCCGATGACCCGGTCCCAGCCCTTGGTGCCTTCCCCGACTCTGGAACGTTCCTCCACCAGGTCTTTGTGCCCCGGCAGGATGACGATGACGTTGAAAACCAGGAACGCCAGATACAAGCCGATAAATGCCCAGGCGTTCCACCAGTTCCATTTCCAGACCGAGGCGAACAGGACGAGGGCCTGGATCAGGACGAGGAACAGGATTTGAACGAGCCGTTTGCGGATGGCAGGGGTCATTTCGCCTCCAAAAAGGGGCGGACACCGTCCGCCCCGACAGATTTATTGATAAATCTTTTCCAAGGGGTCTTTCAAAAAATTTCCCAGAATTTTATCCGCTTCGCCCTGGGCGGGAAGCACGTCGCCGTCGGGTTCCACGTAGAGCCAGGCCTTGCCCGCTCCGTCTGGGACCTCGTCGTCGGCCACCTCGGCAGCGACAGGGTTGTCGGCTGAGTAAGGGACGGGCAGATCCCAGCGCAGGGTCAGGCCGAGGGATGCAGCCTGATTGCGCAGTTTCTGCATCTCGTCTTTCAGGGATGAATCCGAGGCGCCCAACGAGAGGCTCTTGACCTCCAATTTCGCCAGTTTTTCCAGCACGTTATCCGCCTTGCGGACGTTCTTCGGCGTGACGGTAAGGTGCACCGTAGTGTACAAATCTTCCGGTATGATGTTCTCCAGGGCTTTCCAGGAGGCTTTCTCGTCGGGCTGGAGGATGAAGAGCAGGTGGTCGAGGCCGGTCTGCAGGAGTTGGTCGAGGTACTTCTTGTCGGCCAGTTTCAGGCCGTCGGTCAGCAGGCCGCAGACCTGGCCGTTCTTCTCGGCATGGGCGATGAGAGCCGGCAGGTCGTCGCGCAGGGTTGGCTCGCCGCCGGTGAAGGTGATATGAGGGATGCCAACCGCCCAGGCCTTGTCCATGATCGTCTGCCACTCTTCGGTGGTCAACTCGCGTGCCACGCGCTTCGTCGGGGCGTGTTCGGCCTGGGTGCCGGGGGGCAGGCTGTAGGTCAGCGCGCAGTCGAGGCGCAGGGGAGCCGTCAGGGCCTGGGAATGCGGCGCGACCCGCTCGAAGTCGAGGAAGGTGATCGGGTCCAGGTCCGGGGTGTGGATGAGGATCTGGACGCGGTCGCGGAGGTCCGTGAAGTCGCGCAGAGCAATGTCCTTGCTGACCCGGTAGCGCCTCGAGAAGGTTTTGGCCACCTCCTCGGCTGCGGTCCCTTTCATCATGTGATAGGCGTACTCGGCCGCGGTAGGATTGAGGTGCAAGACGGTGGCCGCATTGACGATGAGCAGGCCGGAGCCGTCCTTTTGCAGGCGCAGGTGCAGGCGGTAGGCCGGTTCGTCGCCGGGCGGGGATTGGTAGTGGAAGGATTCCGCCGGGAGCGGGCGGACTTTCGTGAAGCGTTCACGGATCCAATTTGAGACGGAGGCCATAGTTTCTCCTTTCGGATAAGGGCAGTTGTCAGTTGACAGTTGTCAGTAGTGAGTTATCAGTCCTTGACGATGTGGGGCGTGTCGAAGGGGATTTCGAAGGAAAATTCCACGAAACCAGCGTATTGTCCGTTCTTGAACCAGGGACTCTGGTAAATGAGTTTCTTGACGCCGTTCTTCTCGATGGTGTAAACGTTTCTCTTGCAGGCGTCCAGCAGTCTTTTGAGTTTGCCGCGGGCGGTGTCTGGGTGGCAATCCAGGACGTTCTTGCCGATCAGGGCAAGACCACCATCAGCCTCAAAAGTCCTGGCGGATTTTTCATTCATTTCGAGGATGATCCCGTCGGGATTGCAGACGGTGATGGCGGCGGGAAATTCTTTGATCCAGGAGGAACCCGTATCTTCCATGCTCAGCCTCGCACAAAATGTGGGATTTCCTCCGGCACAGTGAAGGAAATCTCAACAAAGCCGGAATACTTGCCGGATTGATACCAAGGCGACTGGAAGAAGAAGCGTTTTTCGCCATTTTCAGTTTGATAATAGGTATTCGAGAGACATTTCTCCATCATGCCTGCTAATTTGGCGCGGGCAGGCTCCGGGTGGCAGTCGAGCACGTTGCTGCCTAGCAGGCCTCGCCCGCCGTCTTCTGCGAAGAGCGACTCGGCTTCGACATTCATTTCGAGGATGATGCCTTCGGTGCTGCAGACCATCACTTCGGCGGGAAGTTCTTTGACCCAATCACTCATGCAACCATCTCCACGGCAATTGGCTTCTCGAAGGTCAGCGGGCAGCCGCCGCCGCACTCGGCCAGCAGGAGACAGCCGCTGCACTTCTCCGGCAGGCCTTTGCGCTCACGCAGGCGCACGGCCAGTTCGTGGTTCCAAATAGCCTCCCACTCATCGGCGAGCAGGTTGCCCAGTTGGTGATAATACGACTGGCAGGGCAGCACCCCGCCGTCCGGTTCCACACACATGTTATAGAGCGCCGCCGTGCAGCCCTTCACGCCCAGGTCCATCTGCACCGGGTCGAAGTTGCAGTACTGCGTCGGCGTGTACCAGATGAGGCGCTGCCCGTGCGCCTCGGTTTTCCGCCGCGCTACCTCCAGCAGGGAAGCCAGTTCGGCCTCTTTCAGACCAGTCCCTACTGTGGCGCCGCGGCCCGAGTAGATGAGCGCATTCAGGCCGACTGTGGGAACACCTATTTCAGCGAGGAAATCCAGCGTCTCCGGGATGGTGTGGATGTTGGTGCGAAGCATGGTGGTGTTGGTCATGACGTAGAGCGGCGTCGTCAGGACGTTGCGGATGCCTTTGACCGTCTGCTGGAACGCGCCTTTCGCCCGCACCATCTCATCATGGACCTCAGGCCTGCTCGACTCCAACGTGATTTGGACGTGGTCCAGGCCGGAATCTACCAACCGCTTAACGAAGCGCTCGTCCGAAAGACGACGGGCATTGGTGTTCAGGCCGGTGATCTGGCCATTGGATTCGGCGTGGGCGATCAGTTCGGGCAAGTCAGCGTGCAGGGTCGGCTCGCCGCCGGTGAAAATGATGTGCGGGATGCCCAAGGCCCAAGCCTTGTCGAGAATTTTCTTCCAGTCGTCGGTGGAAAGTTCGCCCCTCACCCCCAACCCCTCTCCCACAGGGAGAGAGGAGTGGGGAGCAACATTGTAGCAGTGGGCGCAGTCGTTGTTACAGCGATAGGTCAGGGCCAGGTCGAGGCGGTAGGGAGCAGTGGGACGCGCCGAGAAGGGGGCAACCGTATCCAGGTCCAGGTCGTGGATCGGGCAGGCACCATCCGGACGGACTAAATTTTCAAGTTGCAAGTTGAAGGTTTGCAAGTCTGATAACGCCTGTTCCTGGCCGACATGGTATAGCTTCTGGATCGTCCTGACGGCAGTCGCCTGGTCCACTTTTTCCAGGATCAAATAGGCCATCAGCACGGCGGTCGGGTTAAGGTGCATGACCCGGTTGGCGTTGACAATGAGTGTGCCGTGGCCGTCGGGGTCGAGCCGCAGGTGGACGCGGGACTTCTCATCCGCGCCTTCGAGGCGGTAGTGGTGAAGGCCCGATTTCGGATTTTTGATTTTCGATTTTCGATTGAACCAACCGGTAATGAAGGTCATGCAAATCCTCGTCTCAATTTTGAAAATCGCAAATCGTCAATCTACAATCGTAAATCATCTTCCGCCACCCGCGCAGGCGCAGGCGCAACCGGCGCAGGCGCAGGCACAGGCGCAGGAACCGCCGCCCCCGCTGCTCCGAAAGCCGCCGCTCGAAGTGCTCTTGGGAAGGGGATTGGTTCGGGTTGTGACGCCGGAGGTGAAGGATTTCACGTCGCCCAGCACGCGGCTGGAGAAGCCCTGCACGCTGCTGACGACCGAGGCGGCGAAAGCCGAGCCGGGCACGCTGACACGTCCTCCGCCGGATGTGCCGGGAACGGAAACCTTCGGGGTTGCACCACCGACCGAGGCCGGGCGGTAGCCGGGGTCATAGCGTCCCCACCACATCGGGACAAAGACCGGGCCGGTGAAGACACGGCGGGTGCGTTCGTCGTAATCTTTGTCGAGCATGGTCCACTCGAGCGCCTCGTCGTACATCTGGCTCTTGACCTCCGGCGTGCCGGCGGCTTCGATCTGCTGCCAGGCGCGTTCCATGATGGCTTTGTAATAATCAGTGGTTTCGCGGCGGCTGAAGCCCTTCATCTTATCGCCGACCGACTTGACCAGCTGGACGGTCATCTCCTGCAGGGCCTTGCGACGCTCTGCCAGGTTGTCTTTGGAAAAAGCGGCCAGGAATTCCGTCTCGTATCCATGAAGGCCGACAGTCACCTTGGGGTTAAGCTCGAGTTTGAGCGGGTCGCGGGTCAGGACTGTGGCGGCATCCTTTTTCACTACGCCGAACAGGATCATGGTCATCACCTTGTCCAGCGGCTGTTCCATCAGGATGGCCGCTTCGACCGCTGTCAGGCCGCGCTTGATGCCGTGTCCCTCGATGGAAATCTTGGGCGGCATATACTGGAGTTTGCGCTTGCGTTCGTTCACTGCCCCCAGAATCGGCGCGCCGACGAAGATCAACCCGAAGCAGCAGATGAATCCCCAGGTGGACAGGCCGGAAAAGAAACTGCTGATGGCCCCGCTGATGTCAAAGGGGGGCGCGGTGACAATCGCCTCTGCCGGAACGTATTGCTGCGGGAAGGACAGGCCGAAGGTGTACTGGCTGTAACCGTTGGCGTTCGCACAGTCCCAGGTATAGGTGATGCGCTCCTGTTGGTCGTGGGAGGCTTGCGGTTCGGCGGCGCAGGGCCAGCCGCCGCGTGCCGGGTGGTAACGAGGCTCCTCAGGTTGGACGCCCGGAGGCAGGTGGAAGACCATCGTCATGTGGGTGGAGCCGGTCACATACTGCGACCCGAACCAGGTGGGCGAAAATTCACCGCTGGCATAGGTATCGGGTTCATCGTCATCCGGATAGAGCATGTCAGTGATGCGCCCAACGTAAACGTGGACACGCCCGGTCTGGCCGGGCCGGATGGCGTAGGCGCCCATGTCCACCGCGAAACCGTAACTGCCCTCACCGTAAAAGTCGCTGGAAATCCCAACCGGCGTGCCATTCACATCCGCCGAAATGGAATTCCAATCAAAACTACCATTGGGCATGCCTACGTCCACGAAATCTATCGGGTCGGCGCTGGGGCTGTTGGTAAAGACGAAAACATAGTCCACCGAGACGCTGCCGTCGGAATTCCAATAAACGTTGACCACCTCCTCATCCAGGCTGAACAGATAGGTCTGCGCCTGGGCGCTGGACGTGATGGTGAACATCAGCGCCACAAGCAGGAGTGAAGCATACAGGCGGAGTTTCATGGGAGCCTCCATTCAAAAGCAAAAATCAAAAAACAAAACCGCCGGCATTTTGCCTTTTGCGTTTTTGTTTTTTCTCTACCACTTTGGTTCTTCGGTCAGTTGATAGATGGTGTGACAGTACGGGCAGTTGACCATCGGCGCGCCGTTGACGAGTTTGACGTTTTCTGCGCTCAGGGTCCCGCCGCACGACTGGCACTTGAGCGCCTCGAATTTGGTCTCGCCGGGCAGGTCCACGTTGACGGTGACGTTTTGGACGGTTTCCTGTTTATTCTTCCGGGCAGCCACCACAATCAGAACGATGCCGCCAGCCACCATCAGGAGACCGACGCAGGTCAGGCCGATGCCGAGCGGCAGCCAGTTGGGGTCGCCAGTGTTCGGGTCAAAGGAGCCGATCACGTTCAAGCCGCCGTAACCCATAAAACACAGGGATACGAGGATCAAGATACCTGCACCGATGTACATCCAGGTTGTAGGTTTCATTTCGCCTCCAAAAAAGTCTACAGAATATACGCTGATGTATGGGTAAGTGTAGCACTTCTATTGGTATTCGACAAATGACATTCGGACTATGTTCGTAATATGGTCGGAAGATCCTTCGACAGAACATGATGACCTTTTTCTTCCTGACGCCGGAAGTAAACAACACGCAGACTTCTATTGATCACACAAGCGGACAAATATGCCTATGGAGTGGGCGTCATTTCAATGGGTTGAAGGTAAACTTCCGGCACCCAGCCTACCCGCCCTTCCTCGTCCATGACCTCCACCCAGACAAGGCTCATATACACCTGACGCCCATATAATACGGTCAATTGCTGATTGGCGCGCAACTGGCCAACGACCGGGCCGCCGGGAGATTGGTAAAGTTGAAGAGGCGGAAGCCCCGTGATCTGCACCTGAGCCTGTGCGGGGGTGGGAGTAGCGGATCGCGTAACGGTGAAAGTGGCCGTAGGGGAGACAGTGAACGTTAAACTGGGACCTGCTGTTGGAGTGAAAGTCAAGGACGGTGTCATGGTGGGGGTAGGTGGGACGAGAGGATCGAGCTCTTCAGCAATGACTTGTTCAATCCTGAGGGAGACTGACCTGTTCAGCCCTGCTACAATCGCCTCCTGCAGCGCAACCACCTGCTCGTACCGAAGTGCAGTGCTTGTTCTGATGGTGATGACCATATCCAGCTCACCGTCCTGGTGATATATCTGTACATCCACCAAGCGCGCATCATCCAGTCGAGCAACTTCCTGGGAAACAACATCGTTAATCAACCGGTTCTCCGCAGCCTCTCGAAAGAACTTGACACTATAGTAAGACAAGGGAACCAATAACATCGCGACCAAGATGGCCGAAAGGACCAGGCTGCGCGGCAGACGTTGACCCTCCTTCCTTGCTTCAGCAGAAAAACCTCTCAGGAAGAAAACCAGGGCAGAGGCAAAGGCGATAGTGACAGCATTGGTGATGAATAACAGCAACGCGCCGCCGGCCACATCCCATCGGCCCAATGCAATCCCGATCCCGACGGTACACAATGGCGGCATCAAGGCAGTCGCAATAGCGACACCGGGTAAGGCCGCCGACAAATTCTCGCGAGTCATTGCATAAGCAGCAGCCAACCCGCCAGCCAGTGCAATTACCAGATCAATGGGGGTTGGGCGCGTACGCGCCAGCACTTCACCAGGAAGTTCCTGGAGGGCCACGAATGGCAGGAAACGATTTACCAATGTCATCAAACACGAGAGCAGGATGGCCAGTCCTGCACCTCGTAAAAGAGCCGAGGCAGATGACTCGATCAATTTGTCATCCCCGATGATGGAGGCTAGCCCAATCCCTATTATGGGGGACATGAGCGGAGCGAGCAACATGGCCCCGATGATCACTGCCGGAGAATTCGTCACCAAGCCGAGCGTGGCAATGCTGCACGAAAGCACCACCAGAAGATAAAAATCGAATCCTGGTACTGACGACGAAGATATTTCGGCAATTGTCTCTTTCCGTTCTTCACTAGAAAGAGGGTGGATCAATTTGTTGATCATCTTTGCCATCCGAGCAGATAACTCATGTAGTTTCGTCATTTCATCTTTCCGCAAATGAATACTGACTGGCTGTGACCTCTCGAATGAGACGTTTTTCCCTATGGGGCCTACATTCTCAAATGATATTTGCCTCGGACGCAGTCTTTGGCTGATTTCTTGCCTGGTGTTAATACGGGGGCCACATACACCAGTTTCTCCGACTAATCACACCATACAACGTTCGCTTGATTTGGCAAGTGTAGCACTTTCTCTGATATGTGACAATTGACTAAATACGGTTTCGTGCGCCGCTGCGAGTAATTAATTCGTACGGGAAAAAATATGGTATAAAGACTTCTCTAGAATCGGGTTGTTCAGACGGCAGGAGAAACGAATGGCCGAGCAAAAAGTGATAATTGCCGCTGCTTTGGGTGAGTGCGTCCATGTGGCTGGCGTGATGAACTTCCTCCGTTTGGCAGAGGCGGCCGGCTGGCGGACAGTGTTCCTTGGGCCTGCAGTATCGATAGAAGACGTCTTGATCGCTGCGCGCCGTGAGAAGGCTGATCTGGTGGGCGTATCGTATCGTCTGACTCCCGAAACGGGCGAACGTCTTTTGGGCGATTTCGCCGAAGCCGCGTCCGAACTGCACGAGCGCGGAGTCCGCTTTGCATTTGGAGGCACGCCGCCGGTCGCTGAGCGAGCGAAGGCGTTGCAATTCTTTGAACGCGTCTTCGATGGCAGTGAGCCAGTCGAAGCCGTTCTCGGTTATCTTAAAGGACAAACCGCCTCGGGGGAATCCAGTCAGCAGTTTCCACAAACCACAATGGAACGCATCCGTTGGAAGTCGCCGTATCCGATCCTGCGCCATCACTTCGGCCTGCCCACGATGGAGGACACGCTGGCGGGCATCGAAAAGATCGCGGACGCCAAAGCGCTGGATGTGATCTCGCTCGGCATTGACCAGGACGCGCAGGAAAATTTTTATCACCCCGAACGGCAAGACCCAAGAAGAAAAGGCGCGGGCGGAGTCCCCGTGCGCTCGGAAGACGATTACCGCGCGCTTTATCAAGCAAGTCGGCGCGGAAATTTTCCGTTGCTTCGCACATATTCTGGAACCGACGATTTCATCCGCCTCGCCGAAATGTACGCCGACACGATCAACATCGCCTGGTGCGCCATCCCGCTTTTCTGGTTCAACCAGATGGACGGACGCGGCCCCTGGGATTTGGAAGGCTCGATCCGCGAACATCAACAAGTCATGCAATGGTACGGCGCGCACAACATCCCCGTCGAACTCAACGAGCCGCATCACTGGGGTATGCGCGACTCATCCGACGCGGTCTTCGTCGTCTCGGCGTTCCTCTCCGCATACAACGCGCGCGCTTTCGGCGTGAAAGATTACATCGCGCAGATGATGTTCAACAGCCCGCCAGGATTATCCGACGCGATGGACTTGGCGAAGATGTTGACGATTCTCGATTTGATCGCCCCCCTCTCCCAGAATGGGAGCCCCAAAGGGGTGCTTCGCGAAGGGGCCGGGGGTGAGGGCGACTTCCTCATCTGGAAGCAGACCCGCATCGGACTGCTCTCGCATCCCCTCGACCCCGAGGCGGCGCGCGGCCATCTGGGCGCCTCCACCTACTTGCAGATGGCGCTTCGTCCGCACATCTACCACATCGTCGGCTACACCGAGGCCGATCATGCCGCCACCGCAGACGACGTGATCATCGCCAGCCGCATCGCCCGCCGCGCGATTGACAACGCAATGGGCGCGCCCGACCTGACCGCCGACCCCGCGATTGCCAAACGCCGCGCGGAACTGTCAGCCGAAGCCAACGCGATTTTGGATGCGATCCGCTCCCTCGCGGGACCCGAGGTGGGCGACCCGTTCACCGACGCCGCGACCCTCGCCCGCGCGGTCACCTCGGGCATCCTCGACGCGCCGCAACTCGTCAACAACAAATTCGGGCGCGGACAAGTCAAGACGCGCATCGTGGATGGCGCGTGCGTGAGCGTGGATTCCGAGGGCAAGCCCATTTCGGAATCGTTGCGTATCGAGGCGCTTCTCGAAAAGCCAAAGGAGAAAGGAGGAAGTTTATGATCGCATGGATCAACCTGGCACTCCTGCTTTTTGCCACCCTGTTCTTCCTGTATTTTTACGTGCGAAGCGTAAGCCCTGCCGCGCTGGAAAAGGCAATCGGGGCGCAAGCCTATCAAAAATGCGGAAGATTTCGGGTGGTTGCCGCGATGTTCGAAACGATCACCGCCCTCTGCTACATCGCGTATCGCTTCTTCCCCGTCTCGTCGCCGCTGCCGGAACGTTTCCCCTGGGACTGGGGCATCTCCGCTCTACTGGCCGCGTTGATCGGCCTGCCTACCCTTGCTTTGATGTTCATCGGGATGAAGGACGCGGGCAGTGAAACCATGTTCCCCCAAAAAGAACACGGCATGTACGGCGGCGTCTACCAAAAGGTTCGCCACCCGCAGGCGGTGGGAGAAGTCTTCAGTTGGCTGTGGATCGCGCTCCTGCTCGACTCGCCCTTCCTGGCTGTGTTCTCGCTGGCATATTTTCCGATCTTCCTGATTCTATGTCATGCAGAGGAACAGGATTTGTTGCTTCGATTCGGCGATTCGTACGCAGAGTACATGCGACGCGTCAATGCTTTCTTTCCGCGAAGGAGGATCCCATGACCATCGCCCATTCCAAAATCCACCCGCCGCGCGGTTTCAGCCGAACGCTTTGGCGATTGCCCATCTGGCTTTACCGCGCCCACTTGGGCTGGCTCATCACCAGCCACTTCCTGCTGCTCGAACACGTCGGCCGCAAAAGCGGGCAAGTCCGCCAGGTCGTGCTGGAGGTTCTCAAACGCGACAAGGCCAACGATGTGTATTACCTTGCGGTGGGTTTCGGCTCGTCTTCGGATTGGTATCAGAATCTATTGAAAACCCCACGCGCCAAAATCCAATCGGGCTTTCGCAAAGCGGACGTGATCGCGGAAATCCTGTCCATTGACGAGGCGGGAGAGATCATCATGGATTACGCTCGCCGCTATCCCTTTGCCATCCGCACGCTGGCAAGGATTGTCGGCTACGAGATCGGAAAAGGCGAAGTGGATTATCGCGAGTTCGCCAAAATAGTTCCCATCGTGGCGTTGAAGGTTATAGCGCCATCCGCCGCAAGATGAATCTTGCAATACCACATCATCGGAGGTAACAATGACCAGAAAACACACCGTAATCGGCGCAGGGCATGGCGGAAAGGCCATGGCCGCGCACCTGGCACTGATGGGATTTTCCGTCACGCTCTTCAACCGCACGCCCGAACATGTGGAGATCATCAAAAAGCGCGGCGGCATCGAACTGGACAGCCAGGAGGAGGGCGGTCCGCATGGGTTTGGCAAACTCGCCAAGGTCACGTCGGATATCGGCGAGGCGATTAAAAGCGCGGAGGTGATTCAGGTTGTCCTGCCCTCGTCCGCGCACGCAGACATCGCCGCGGCGGCCGCGCCCCACCTGAAAGATGGGCAGATCGTCATCCTGCACCCGGGGCGGACATGCGGCGCGCTCGAATTCGTCAAGGTGATGCGCGACAACGGCTGCAAAGCGGACGTCACCGTGGCCGAGGCCGAAACCTTCATCTACGCCTCCCGCTCCGACGGTCCCGCGCAGGCGCGCATTTTTCGCATCAAGGAGGCCGTCCCGCTGGCCGCGCTGCCGGCCATTCGGACGCAAAAAGTGTTGGATGTCATCAGCGAGGCCTATCCCCAGTTCATTAACGGCGTGAACGTGCTGAACACCGGCCTCAACAACATGGGCGCCATCTTCCATCCCGCGCTGACCCTGCTCAACATGGGCTGGATCGAGGCCACGCACGGCGATTACCAATTCTACATTGACGGCGTGACTCCCTCAGTGGCGCGCGTGCTCGAAGTGCTCGACCGTGAACGCGTGACGGTCGCCTCGGCGCTCGGCATCCGCGCCCGCACGTCACTGGAATGGCTGAAACTGGCCTACGACACTGACGGCGAAGACCTGCACGAGGCCATCCACAACCAACCCGGCTATTATGGCATCAAAGCCCCGCCCACGCTGCATCACCGTTACCTCTTCGAGGATGTGCCGATGAGCCTCGTTCCCATCGCCTCCCTCGGAAAACGATACGGCGTTAAGGTCGGCGCCATGGAAAGCATCATCAAGATCGGCAGCATCATCCATCACACCGATTACTGGCGGCGCGGACGGACGGTGGAAAAACTCGGCCTCGAGCAATGGAGCGTCAGCGAGTTGACGCGCTTCGTGGAAGAGGGCGTGATCGAATAAGGAGGCGCTCATGTGTGGAATCGCTGGCGTTTTACAGCAACCAGCCGATGAAACCGTTCAAGCCATGATTGAAAAACTGGCCCATCGCGGCCCGGACGGGAACGGCGTGCAAGACTTCGAGAACGCCACCCTCGGCCACACCCGCCTCGCCATCCTCGACATCGAAGGTGGGCGCCAACCCATGCAGTTCGAAGATACGTGGATCGTCTTCAACGGCGAGATCTATAATTACCGCGAACTGCAACGCCGGCATCTTCCCGACGCAAAAATGAAAGGCCACTCCGATACGGAGGCGCTCCTCCACCTCTATCGCAAAATTGGCCCGCAGTTCGTGAGCACGTTGGACGGCATGTTCGCCTTCGTCATCTACCACGACGGCGAGTTTCTCATGGCGCGCGACCCGCTGGGCATCAAGCCGCTTTACTATGGCACGAGCCTCGACAACCAACGCCTGTTCTTCGCCTCCGAGATCAAAGCGCTTGCGGGGCGGGTCGCGGCGATTCGCGAATTCCCCGCCGGGTTTTGGTTTCACTCTCAACTGGGTTGGGAGCGCTACTATCGGGTCGAAGAGACCGTCCGCCCGTTCGCGGGAAGCGAAACGGAGGCGCTGCCCCTCATCAAGTCCGTGCTGCGCGAGGCGGTGCAAAAGCGCCTGTTGGCCGACGTCCCGGTCGGGGTCAGTTTGAGCGGCGGGTTGGATAGCAGCATCGTCTCCCTGCTGGCCTGCGAAGGGATAGACCAACTCCATTCATTCGCGGTCGGCGTGCAGGGCAGCCAGGATCTGTCCGCGGCGCGCAAGATGGCGGATGTCCTCCGCACGCAACACCATGAATTGGTATACGATGCCGAAGATATGCTGGAGGCGCTCCCGCAAGTTCTCTATTTCCTCGAGACCTTCGACCCCGCGTTGGTGCGCAGCGCCATTCCCAATTATTTCCTCGCCAAACTTGCCTCGCAACACGTCAAGGTCTTCCTCACCGGCGAAGGCGCGGACGAAGTGTACGCGGGCTACGAATATCTTGACGGATTCGATTCGCCCGCCGCCCTGCAGGAGGAAATGATCCACATCACCGAGGCCCTGCACAACACCAACCTGCAACGCGCCGACCGAATGTCCATGGCCTTTGGATTGGAAGCCCGCGTCCCCTTCCTGGACGTGAAATCGGTCGCGCTCGCCCTGGGCTTTCCCGCCGAATGGAAGTTGCACCGCGGCCGCGTCCCCAAACATTTGCTGCGCCAAGCCTTCGCGCGCGACCTGCCCGCCGAGATCGTCAACCGCCCCAAGCAAAAATTCTCCAAAGGCGCGGGATCCTCCGACCTGATCGCCAAACTGGCCGAACGCAAAATCTCCGACGGCGACTTCCGCTCCGAAAGAAAACGCTTGAAGAACGAGTGGAACTATGCCCTGAAAAACAAAGAAGCGTTGTATTATTACAATTCCATCCGCGAACACTACGAAGACGCCTTTCTCTTCAATACCATGGGACACAGCCGCAGTTTGTAAAGGAGCTTAATGTTCGATTGGTATCTCTGGGTTGGTTTGCCTTTGTTGGTTTTCTCCGCCCGCGTGGTGGATGTGACGCTCGGCACATTGCGCATCATCTTCACCTCGCGCAACAGGAAATACCTCGCCCCCCTGCTCGGCTTTGTGGAGGTCTTCATCTGGGTCAGCGTCATCTCCGAGATCGCCCGGGGGACGCACAACCTCGTCGCCTACCTAGCCTACGCGGGCGGATTCGCCGCCGGGAATTACATCGGCATGTGGATCGAGGGGAAACTGGCACTGGGGTTGCTGGTAGTGCGCGCCATCGTCCCCAGCCGTGTTCAGGATTTATCGGAGCGGCTGCGCGCCGCGGGCTACGGCGTGACCAGCGTGGACGCGCAGGGTTCACAGGGAGCCGTAAAATTGATCTATACCATCGTCAAGAGAAAAGACCTGGGTGAGGTTGCGAATCTGATTCAGCAATCGTATTCGAATGCGTTCTTCACAGTGGAGGAACTGCGTTCGGTGGAACACGGCGTTTTCCCGCGCCCTTCGCCCTCCCGCTCGAACGCTTTTTGGAGCCGAAAATCAAAATAGCCCTGGAAGGATCCTGTTCTCGGGAAAGGTAACGCGTCACTATGCCGGTTGATTTATCTCTTCTACCTGACCTGCCCATTGTTGCAATAATTCTGCAAATCGGATTGATCCTGCTGCTCGCCTATCTTACGGGTTGGGGGCTTCGTCTCATGTCCCGCCAGGTCGAGCGGCGTCTCGAAAAAACCACATCCGATTCGGAGCGCTTGGATCGCCTGAAAACGCTCGTTCAACTCGGACGGAATGTGGTTTATGCCCTGGTTCTCCTCGTCGCTGTGTTGATGATTCTGGATACGCTGCAGATCAACATTGCACCTCTGGTCGCCAGTGCAGGCGTCGCAGGTCTGGCGATTTCGCTCGGCGCGCAAACGCTCATCAAGGATTTCATCGGCGGGGTTTTGATCCTTGCCGAAAACCAGTTTACCGAAGGCAACGTGATCCAGGTGGGCGAAATCTCGGGGACGGTAGAACGCATCACCCTGCGCGTCACCTATCTGCGCGACTTGGAAGGGAAACTGCACGTGGTACCCAATGGGGAAATCCGATTGGTGTCGAACCTGACCAGCGGATGGGCGCAGGCTGTGGTGGATGTCAATGTGCCTATCGAGGAAAACATCCCGAAAGCCGTGGGCGCGCTCGAGGCCGCCGCGTCCCAGGCTTACGCGGACCAAGCGATCAGGTCGGATAATACCGAGCCTCCAAAGGCTTCGGGTTGGGTCGGCTTCAACGACTGGTCCGTGGAATTGCGATTGATGGCCAGGACCAAACCCGGTAAACAGTGGAGCGTGGCAATGGAATTGCGCCGTCTTATTGTGGACAACATGAAGGCCAGTGGCGTGCGGCCGGCATTCCCCTCGCAAACGATTCGCCTGGAAAAAGAGGAGTGGTTGCCTTACGCGGCGGCTTAAGCGATGAAAGATGAAAACAAACCTTCGTTCGCTCCTGATCGAACTCTACGGTGAGACCGCCGGACTGGATGCATCTGTGCGCCTCTCCATCATTCTGGACAGATATCGGGATCGGATCGCGCCGCAAATTCAATCGCCCCTTACCGAACGCGACACCATCCTGATAACGTATCCTGATCAGGTGCGCGAGTCCCAGGTCCCGCCGCTGAAGACTCTAGAAAAACTTTGCAGGAAATACCTGACAGGACTCATCAATAGCGTACATCTGCTTCCTTTCTACCCATCCTCATCCGACGACGGTTTCTCGGTCGTGGATTATCACGCGGTCAACCCGGACCTCGGAACCTGGTCCGACATCCACGAACTCGGTGCCAGTTTTCGGTTGATGTTCGATGCGGTCATCAATCACGTTTCCATCCGCAGTGAATGGTTCCAGAGTTTCCTGCTCGACGACCCGGCGTACCGCGATTACTTCATTGTGGTCGAAAACGACCCCGATCTGTCACAGATCGTTCGTCCGCGCGCCCTGCCATTATTGACTCGATTCGATACGAATTCCGGTACGAAGCAAGTGTGGACGACATTCAGCGCAGATCAGGTGGATCTAAATTACAAAAACCCGGCCGTGCTGCTTGAAATCATTGACATACTGTTGCTCTATGCCGCCCAGGGCGCGACGCTTCTGCGACTCGACGCAATTGCATATTTGTGGAAGGAAATCGGCACATCCTGTATCCACCTGCCGCAGACTCACCACGTCATCCAGTTGATTCGGGCGGTACTCGATGAAGCCGCGCCGCACGTGATGCTGATCACCGAGACAAATGTCACTCACGAAGAAAATGTTTCGTACTTTGGCAATGGAAAGAACGGAGCCCAACTGGTCTATAATTTTGCCTTGCCGCCATTGACCTTGTACACTTTTTACACAGGCGACGCCCAAAGGCTATCCAACTGGGCAAAGACATTGATTCTGCCATCCGATAAAACGACTTTCTTCAACTTCCTCGCCTCCCACGATGGTATTGGTTTGAATCCCGCGCGTGGCATCCTTTCGGAGGACGAAATTGATCTACTGGTCAGGAAAACCATCCAGCATGGCGGCCTGGTCTCCTACAAACGAAACGCCGATGGGATGCAAAGTCCCTACGAGTTGAATATCAACTACTTCGACGCGCTTTCCGATCCCAATGGGGAAGAACCGCTCGATCTGCAAGTGGATCGTTTTATGGCCGCACAGGCCATCATGCTTTCACTCGTCGGCGTGCCTGGGATCTACTTCCATAGTTTATTCGGCTCACGTGGCTGGATGGATGGTGTTATAAAAACAGGGCACAAGCGTGCCATCAACCGGAAAAAACTTGATCGTGTGAGACTAGAAAATAAATTGGCCGATCCATCAACTTTGCGCTGTCGGGTTTTCGACCGTTACACCCAATTGCTTCGGGCGCGCAACAATTGCCCCGCCTTTCACCCCCAAGACGGGCAACGGATCCTTCCTTGCAACAGGTCAATCTTCGCCCTTGTGCGCCTTACTCCAACAGCCGAACAACGAGTGCTTTGTATCCAAAATATTTCAAACCAGACGCAATCTCTCAAAATCGACTTCGAGGATATCTTCGGTCTTGCTTCCCGGGGCAGATGGCTTTCCGACCTGATCACCAACGAGCGATTTACCATTCGAAGAAAGTCCACCTTCTTATTGAGTCCCTATCGAACGCTCTGGTTGATTCGAGAACAATGAGGTTGTTTATATGAACCGCAGTGATATACGACTATTACAGTCAATATGTGACACTCCTTCGCTGTCCATCATCATGCCGACCCATCGCGCCTTTCCAGATAATCAACAGGATCCAATACGACTAAAGAACCTGGTCGTCGAGGCAACCAATCGCTTGACAATGCAATATGGAAGAAGCCAGATGAAGCATTTGCTAGCTCAACTGGATGAACTGATTGCCCGAGTTGACTTCCGCCACACTCTTGACGGACTGGCTTTGTTTGTAAACCGCAACTTTTCGCGTGAGTATTTGCTACCTTTTCCCGTCAAAGAGCGAGTCATCATTGGTGAGAGTTTTGCAACGCGCGATCTGGTGTTTGCCCTCAACCGAAGTCCACGATATTGGGTACTCTTATTGAGTGAGAAGCCCACACGGTTATTAGAAGGCTTTCGAGACACGCTCACTGAAATTGCGGACGGTGAATTTCCAATAACTCATCTTGGACCTGGAGGAGCGGAACCACTACCGGGCGGGTTTGGCATTAAAAGGTCAGCCATACGAGATGAGTATGACCGGAAATTCTTTCGCCTTGTAGATAAAGCTCTTGGCCGCTATATGGCCGTTGATCCACTTCCCCTGGTTGTCCTGGGCGTGGAACGTAATCTTGCGTTCTATAAGGAAGTTTCTAATCATGATGACCGGGTTATAGGCACTATTGCTGGAAGCCATGACAAAAAACCAACGTTTAAACTGGCGGAAATAGTCTGGCCACTGGTGCAAAGCAGCTTGGAAAAACAAAGAAAAGAGATCTTTGGCGAATTGGAAAAAGCAATAGGAGCTAGGCAGTTTGCATCTGGCATCCAGTCAGTCTGGCAGGCGGCTCAAGCAGGGCGCGGCGCTACCCTGCTGGTAGAGCAAAACTTCCATTGCCCGGCTCGCGTTGATTCCATTGGCTATCATCTGATTCCTGCCAGCGATCCGAAAGATACAGGCTTCGTGGATGATGCGGTAGATGAGCTCATTGAAACTATTCTGTCGAAAGGTGGTAATGTGGTTTTCACGGAGAATGAAACGCTCGAAGCTCACCAGCGGGTTGTTTTGATCCTGCGTTATTAGCCCGCAGATAAGGATATTTAATGATGTTATTGACACCTGTGCGAAAAGGATCCCCGCGATTACCGAACCACCATATTGGCTTCATCTCCACCCGTTTCGCCGGCACCGATGGCGTCTCGCTAGAAACGGCAAAATGGGCGACCGTGCTGGAGCGGCTCGGGCACCAGTGTTTCTATTTCGCGGGACAGTGCGACCGAAGCGCGGACCGGTCCCAGGTCATACCAGAGGCGTTCTATCGTCACCCCGAAATAGACAAACTGAATCAGCAAGCCTACTCGGGAAGTTGGACGGTCACGAAAGAGGCGCGCCGAGCGCATCCAGAAATGGCTCACCTGCACAAGGATTTCTTTTCCATCTACGTTCGCCCGCCGCAAATGACCCGCCGCGTGAACGAACTCAAAGAATATTTCAAAGAACAGTTGTATGACTTTACGCGCCGCTTCGAATTGGAAATCCTCATCGTTGAGAACGCGCTGACGATCCCGCTCAACCTGCCGCTGGGGCTGGCCATCACAGAGTTCATCGCCGAGACCGGCTACCCAACCATCGCACATCATCACGACTTTCACTGGGAACGCCAGCGCTTCCAGGTCAACTGTGTGAACGATTACATCGCCGCGGCCTTCCCGCCGAACCTGCCTTCGATCCGGCACGTGGTGATCAACACCATCCAATCGCAACAACTCGCCTCGCGTCACAGCCTGACCTCGCGCGTGGTCCCAAACGTGATGGACTTCGACTCCCCTCCGCCCGATCCCGATGACTACACCCAGACCGTGCGCGCGGACCTCGAGATCGCGGACGGAGAGTACTTCTTCTTGCAGCCAACGCGCGTCATCCAGCGC
>JBFMCM010000372.1:0-8566 GCA_040754355.1 Chloroflexota bacterium
AATTGTGGCAACATCGCTATTTTCAACTGTCGCAAAAGCAATTGGATGTCCGAAAACTACAACCTGATCTACTCAATTACCTGTGCAACTCGGCTTTCTATACGCCGTGAATGGATAAAGTCTAGCTAAGGAGCAGACATGAAAACTGCCGTTACCGGTGCCTTTTCGTACTCCGGCAAGTACATCACCCGCCGCCTGCTGGCCGATGGACACGAGGTCATCACCCTGACCGGGCATCCAAACCGCCCCGACCCGTTCGACGGAAAAGTGAAGGCTTACCCGCTGGATTTCGACGAAGCCTCCCTGACCCGCAGCCTGCGCGGCGTCGAAGTGCTTTTCAACACCTATTGGATTCGCTTCGACCAAGACAGCAACACCCAGCCGCGCGCCGTGACCAATACCCAGACGCTGGTAAAGGCGGCAAAAGCCGCCGGCGTGCGGCGCATGGTGCATGTCAGCATCACCAACCCGTCCGCCGATTCGCCCTTGCCATATTTCTGGGGGAAGGCAGCCAACGAACAAGCGGTCATCGCAAGCGGCATGAGTTATGCCATCCTGCGCCCCACCGTGCTGTTCGGGACCGAGGACATCCTCATCAACAACATCGCCTGGATCCTGCGCCGCTTCCCCTTCTTCGGCCAGATCGGGGACGGGCAATACAAACTCCAGCCTGTCTACGTGGACGACCTGGCCGCGCTTGCTGTGGAAGCCGGCAGCCGGAAGGACAACTTCATCTGGGACGCGGTCGGCCCGGATATCTTCACCTTCGACGAACTTGTACATCTGGTTGGTGAGAACATCGGTCATCCGCGCCCCATTTTGCACCTGCCGCCTGGTCTGGCATTGGCTGCCGCGCAAGTCATCAGCCTGTTCGTCCGCGACGTGGTGCTAACCCCGGAAGAAGTGGACGGCCTGATGGCCGGGCTGCTGGTTTCGTCCGAGCCGCCGCGCGGCGCGACCCGTCTCGCCGACTGGTTGCAGGAGAACAGGGATACCGTCGGCGTGAAGTATGCCTCGGAACTGGCGAGGCATTTCAAGTAAGAGAGTGTCATTGCGAGGAGCGACCCCTTCGACAAGCTCAGGGTAAACTCCGGGAGCGACGACGCAATCTCCTCGCAGTGACAAGAAAGCGCAAGAATCGGGTGGTATCTATAGCAAGATTGGGTAAAATTTAGGCATGAATGATTTCCACCAACTCTCCGAAGACTACGCCCGCGTCGAGCAGGCCATCCACTACCTCGAACAGAATACCCAGCGTCAACCCGAACTGGCAGACGTGGCCGCGCACATCGGGTTGAGCGAATATCATTTCCAGCGCCTGTTCACCCGCTGGGCGGGCATCAGCCCGAAACGCTTCCTGCAATTTTTGACCAAGGAAAACGCTAAAGCGCTTCTGAAGCGGACCTCGATCCTGTCCGCGGCTTACGAAACGGGGCTCTCCTCCGCGGGCCGCTTGCACGACTTGTTCGTGCAGACCGAGGCCGTCACCCCGGGCGAGTACAAATCCCGCGGCGCGGGTGTGGAGATTGACTACGGCTTCCACCCCACCCCGTTTGGCGAGTGCCTGCTGGCTGTCACCGGACGCGGCATCTGCTTCCTGGGCTTTGTGGATAACGATCAGCAATCTACGCTGGAAGAACTCAGGAACAATTGGCCAAAGGCCACTCTGACTGAATCTCCCACCCGGACGGCCTCGCTGGTGGAAGGCATCTTCGGTCACCAGCCCACCACGCCCCTGGCACTGCACCTGCGCGGCACAAACTTCCAACTCAAGGTCTGGGAGGCGCTCCTGCGCCTGCCGCCCGGAGGAGCGACCACTTACCAGGAACTGGCCCGGCAGATTGGGGACTCGAGAATGGCGCGGGCGGTCGGGAATGCCGTCGGGCGCAACCCAGTGGCTTACCTCATCCCCTGCCACCGCGTGCTGCGCCAGTTGGGCGACTTCGGCGGATACCGCTACGGGTCGGCGCGCAAGAAGGCTATCCTGCTCTACGAGTCAAGCCAGGACGAGCAGCCGGTCTAACGGAAAGTTAATCATATTCGGATAAAATTACTCCTGTTTAATGGTTAATAAACAGGAGTAGTTTTTATGGAAAACAAACTGAAGCACGTTGCCATCCCGTCCTCGGAAATAACCCCAAAGGATCTCTATCTATCCCGGCGCGATTGGCTGAAGATGGCGGGCATCGTCAGCGCCGCCTCGCTGCTGGCGGCGTGCGCGCCCCGGCCGGCCGTTGTGCCTCCCACATTGGCGCCAGGAACCGGGTCCGACCTGACCGACGAACTGGGCGACCCGGCCAACACATTCGAGCAGATCACCAGTTACAACAACTACTACGAATTCAGCGTGGACAAACAGGCCGTCAATCCGCTGTCGGCCAATTTCAGGTCCACGCCTTGGGCAGTCGAAGTGAGCGGCCTGGTTCAAAATCCGAAGACCTATACGATCGAAGACCTGCTCAAGCTAGAAAGGGTGGATCGCGTCTACCGGCTGCGCTGCGTGGAGGCCTGGAGCATGGTCATCCCGTGGACCGGGTTCGAGTTGAACAAACTGCTGGCGGAAGCGGAACCGATGACCAGCGCCAAATATGTGGCTTTCACCACGCTACTCGACCCGGAGCAGTTCCCCGGACAAAACAGCCCGTTCTATCCCTGGCCGTACGCCGAGGGCCTGCGTCTGGACGAGGCCATGCACCGACTGACCTTGATCGCCACCGGCTTGTATGGCGAGGGGCTGCCAAACCCGAACGGTGCGCCGTTGCGGCTGGTGGTGCCGTGGAAATACGGCTTCAAGTCCATCAAAGCCATCGTCAAGATCGAATTGACCGAAACCCAGCCCCCGACGCTTTGGAATACAATTGCGCCGGAAGAATATGGCTTCTACTCCAATGTCAACCCGAATGTGGACCACCCGCGCTGGAGCCAGCGTACTGAACGGCGCATTGGTGAACTGGATCGCCGCGATACGTTGATGTTCAACGGCTACGGCGAGGAGGTGGCAGGGTTGTATGAGGGGATGGATTTGCGGGTAAATTATTGAAGTGAGAAGTAAAAAGGGAAAAGGGAGAGAAGTGAAGAAGGAGTGGCTGCGGGTATTTGTACACATGCTTGGCGTCTTACCGCTGTCGCTGATACTCTTCGACGCGCTTACCGGACGACTGAGCGTGAACCCCATCCAGGACATCGAGCAGCGGCTGGGACGGGCGGCTTTGTATTTCCTGGTCGCCTCCCTGTCTGTCACGCCTGTGTACACACTGACTGGCTGGAGGTCCGTGCTGCCGCGCCGCCGCGCCCTGGGCTTGTACGCATTCCTGTACGCCAGCCTGCACTTCATCACCTTTGCTGCCATTGACTACGGCTTCGATATACAGGAGATTGGGCGGCTGATCGTCGAGAAACCGTTCATCCTGCTCGGCCTGACGACCGGCCTCCTGCTCCTGCCGCTGGCTGTTACGTCCTTCGATTATTTCATCCGAACGATGGGGAGAAAGTGGAAATCCTTGCATCGCCTGGTTTACGCTGCCGGAGTGACGGTCATCATCCATTATGCCTGGGCTAAAAAAGGCGACTTTTTCAATCTACGGGGAGACATTCTCAAACCGTTGCTCTGGGGAGCGCTTATCCTGGTCCTGCTGGTCTTGCGCATTCCAGCCGTCCGCCGGGGGGTGAGCAGGGTGCGGCAAAGGATTATCGGAAACGGATTAATCCGCCGGTTCGCAGAAAAATAAACAGGATCTTTATACAAAATATGAGCAGGGCGGTCGAGTAGGGCGTTGCGGGTCTCGATACGGCAAAACCAGCCTACCCTTCGGCAGGCTCAGGGCAACGCTCGACCAGCGCAACGCCCGTATCGAGACCCATTCAGTGAACTTGCATACACGGCATAGCATCAAATTGACGCCGCGCCGGTTCTGCACTATCATCAGAACCGGTGAACACAGCCGCATTTATTTTTACGGGGGAATTGAACGACCTCCTCGCCCGCGACCAGCGCGGCAGGGAGGTCATCCTGACCTTCGCCAGCCACCAGACCGTCAAACATTTGATCGAAGCCCTGGGGGTGCCGCACGTGGAAATCGGCTCAATCACCGCCGATGGGAGGCCGGTGGAGGAAAACTACCGCCCCTATGACGGTGACAGGATCGAGGTCCGGCCCGCCGCGGACCGGCAGCCGGAGCCGCGTTTCCTGCTGGATAGCCACCTCGGGCGTCTGGCCGCCTACCTGCGCATGTTGGGGTTCGACTGCCTGTACGAGAACACTTTCAGCGACGAACAAATCGCCGGCCTCCTGGCAAACGATCCCCGCATCCTGCTGACGCGCGACCGGCGCCTGCTGATGCGGAAAGTGGTGCGCTTCGGTTACTGTCTGCGTTCCCTGGAACCGCAAGAACAGCTCCGGGAGGTTGTCCGGCGTTTCGACTTACAAGCACTGGCCCAACCTTTCCACCGCTGCCTGCACTGCAACCATGCGCTCGAACGGGTGGACAAGGGTGCCGTCCTCGACCGGCTGGAACCAAAGACGAAACTGTACTACAATGAATTCGTCCGCTGCCCGGCCTGCGGAAAGGTCTACTGGAAAGGTTCACATTACGAACGCATGCAGGCCATCGTGGATGAAATCCTGCAAGAAGGAGAAGGAAGATGAGCGCGACCCCAATCTACACCCGCCCCGCCGAATTGCTGCAAGCCCTGATCCGCTTCGACACCACCAACCCGCCGGGCAACGAACGCCCGTGCATCGAGTACATCAACGGCCTGCTGAAAGAGGCCGGGATCGAGACGGCGCTGGTCGCCAACGCGCCGGAACGCCCCAACCTGATCGCCCGGCTGAAAGGCACGGGGGACGCCCCGCCGCTGCTGCTCTACGGGCACGTGGACGTGGTCACCACGGCCAACCAGAAGTGGACCCACCCGCCTTTCGAGGCTAAAATCGTGGACGGCTACATCTGGGGCCGCGGCGCGCTGGACATGAAACACGGCGTCGCCATGTACTTGGCCGCATTCTTGAGGGCCAAGGCGGAGGGCGTATCCCTGCCCGGCGACGTCATCTTCGCCGCCCTAGCCGACGAGGAGGCCGGGGATGATTATGGAGCCCGTTTCCTGGTGGACAAGCATCCCGATCTATTCAAAGGCGTGCGCTATGCCCTGGGCGAATTCGGCGGTTTCAACCTTTCCATCGCGGGAAAACGCTTCTACCCTATCATGATCGCCGAAAAACAAGTCTGCTGGATGAAGGCCGCCTTCCGCGGTCGCGGCGGTCACGGCTCGATGCCCGTGCGCGGGCAGGCGATAGCAAAACTGGGGCGCGCCTTGAAATTGCTGGACGAACACCCCCTGCCAGTGCACATCACCCCTTCGGTGCGGATGATGATGGAAGAACTGGCCAAGAACCTGGGTGGGGTCACCGGTTTGATCGTCCGCCAGATTCTCAACCCGGCGCTGACCAATACCGTCCTGAAAATGCTGGGCGAACGCGGCAGCCTGTTCGCGCCGCTGGTGCGCAACACCGTCAGCCCGACCATGCTCAAGGCCAGCGACAAGGCCAACGTCATCCCGGCCGAGGTGACCCTCGGCTTGGACGGGCGGCTCGTGCCGGGAGCCAAGCCCGAGGAAATGATTCGGGAACTGCGTGCCCTGCTGGGAGACGACCTGGAAATCGAAGTGTTCAAGGCGGAACCCGGACCTGCCGCGCCTGATATGGGCCTGTTCGAGACCCTGGGCAACGTCCTGCGCGAATTCGACCCGCAGGGCATTCCCCTGCCCTACGTGATGACCGGGGTGACCGACGCCCGTTTCTTCTCGCTCCTGGGCATCCAGACCTACGGCTTCACCCCGCTCAAACTGCCCGAGGATTTCAACTTCGTCGCCACCGTCCACGCGGCGGACGAGCGCGTCCCGGTGGAGGCGGTGGAGTTCGGCGCGCAGGCGGTGTATCAGGCGATACAGAGATTTCATTGATTTTCATCCTCCCGGAGGCCGACAGCCTCCGGGAGGATTTGGTGTGATATGCTCCCCACCCTCGATACTCACGCTCACCTCGCCCCCTCCCGCCGCCCGGAGGAATTCTCCGATTCGGGCGCGGTGCTGGCGATGAGTCTCGCCCTCGATGAGGCCGAACGCGCCATCCAGCGCCGCGATCCGCTCATCGCCTGGGGTGTCGGCTGCCACCCGCGTTTCCCGCCCGCCCAGGCCGGGTTCGAGGTAAACCGCTTCCGGTCCCTGGCCGAGCGGACCGCCATCGTCGGCGAGGTGGGTCTGGATGCCGGCTCACGCGTCCCGATGGAAACGCAGTTGAAGACCTTCCGTCATGTGCTTGAGATCGTCGGTGATATGCCGCGCTTGGTCAGCATTCACAGTTACCAGGCAACGGGGCTGGTGCTGGATGAGTTGGAACGCTGCCCGATACAAATCCCCATCCTGCACGGCTGGTTCGGGAATGTGGCAGAGACAAAACGGGCGGTGGAATTCGGCTGCTACTTTTCCATCCACTCGCAGGTGGCGCGGCATTCCAAGTTCCGCAACCACGTCCCGCTGGAACGCGTCCTGGTCGAAAGCGACCACGGCTACAAAGACCCGCCCGCCGCCATCCCTTGCCGCGTCGAATGGGTGGAATATCTGGTGGCGCAGCAATACGGGCTGGAGGTCGAGGCGTTGAGACGGGTAGTTTGGGATAATTTTGACCGCGTTGTTCAAGAGACGAAAACTATTGATTTGTTCCCCAAACCGCTGGTAAAGGCGACTGAGGGCTATGGTCAATAAAACACTTACTTCTGTGGTTCTGTTTTTTCTTCTCCCATCCTGTACAGCCAATGTACAGCCGACTTCGCCAACTGTTTCAGCCATCCCGAATGTGTGCCCTGTGATTGAAAGTAATGTGACTCCGCCCCCTTTCGATCTTGAGACCATTGATTTCCTTAATCCAGATGAGAGAAATTCCATAATCGTGGATTATTTGAATTTATATGGGATCGGTAGCCCCATCCTAGAAAATCAGACTCCACACTTCGTCATCATTGATCTCACAACAGATACCAATCCAGAAATTATTTATGATGCCTGGCTTGGTGAAACCTTTACTATTTTCGGTTGCCAACAGGGAGAATATAGCATTCTGCTTGACATCGAGGCATATGCAACTCGCAGTCAACTTGAATTTATTGCAGACCTGAACCAAAACGGATTCCCTGAAATTGCATTTAATATGGGATATTTATCTCAAGGAGGGCATAGTTATAAAATCATAGAATGGGATGGCTCGAGATTTCAGGATATTTTCCCTGATGGAAATCGGGAAATAAACGCGACTGGCACGCTATCATATGGGGATAATGACGGAGATGGTATCCAGGAACTAATCGTGAACAGTGGCATATATACATGGGGGGACTTAGCCTGGAATTTTGGCCCTTGGAGAAATGTCACGAGTATTTACGAATGGAACGGGAGCCAGTACTACTTGGCACAAGAAGAATGGAATCCTCCAGAGTACCGCTTCCAGGCTGTGCAAGATGCGGACCGTCTATTCCTTGTGGGAAAATACGAAGAGGCCTTGGTACTTTACCAGCAAGCCATCACCAGCGATTCACTCGAGTGGTGGACGCCTGAACTACGCCGATATGCGGACTTAGTGCGCGATTCTGCATACACACAAGCCACTTTGCCCCCGCCACCCGAAGAAGACAAGAATGAATATGTTGCACTTTCTGCATATTCCTACTTCCGCATGATGCTTGTATACTTAATCGAGGACCAGCCCACCTTCGCAAACGATATTTATCAGGCCATCCAGACACAATACAACAATGAACCATTTGGAAAGCCATATTTAGAAATGGCTACTGTGCTCTGGGAAGAATACTCAGCTCAACAAAACATTGTCTCAGCCTGTCAGAGTGCGATCGCCTTTGTTGAAAATCATCAAAACGAAATTTTGACATATCTGGGGAACACATCATACGAGCTGGCCTCATCCACTTTCCATGGAGTTCAAAGCTTGGAGTATAAGCCAAAAAGCATTTGCCCGATTAAATAATCATTTCATTCAAACAAGGAGAATGCCATGACTGAAAATGCACTGCAAGCCCTGTCCATCCTGCGCGACCCCAGCCAGTTCAAGTGGTACGTCATCCCGCTGCTGGCCTTCGTCTTCTATGTCTACGTCCATGAGACCGAGAAGCGCAACTGGAACCTCGTCCTGGCCGGCCTGGCCTTCTGGGGTATGGACTGGTTCAACGAAATCTGGAACTCGCTCGTCCTGCACTTCACCGGCTACGCGCCGGTCTGGGGCGCGCCAGGCGATACGGCCTTCCTCATCCTGGCCGGGTTGAACATCGAAATCATGTTCATGTTCGCCGTCAGCGGCGTCATCTGGAGCAAGATGCTCCTGCCGAAGAAAGAAGATAAAATCCTCAGGGTTCCTAACCGCTGGTTCGTCGCCATCGCCGGGTCAGCTTTCTGTGTCTTCGTCGAGTACCTGCTCAACGCTGCAAACGCCCTCACCTGGGACTACCCCTGGTGGAACCGCGGCGCGCCCTGGCTCATCTTCCTCTTCGGCTACTTGACCTTC
>JBFMCM010000373.1:0-3498 GCA_040754355.1 Chloroflexota bacterium
GCGCGAGTTCGACCGCGGCGAAACGCTCTTCCTCGAGGGCGACCCCTGCGCCGGGCTGCACATCCTGCAAAGCGGATGCGTCAAACTCTACCGGCTCTCGCCGCAGGGACGCCAGTATATTGTGCGCTTGATCCAGGAACAGGACACCTTCAACGAGGTCTCGGTTTTCGACGGGCAAGGCAACCCGGTCAACGCCGAGGCCATCGAGCCGAGTCGGGCCTGGGTGGTGGAACCGGAGGGCATCCGCAAGATGGTGGCCGTCCACCCGGACTTTGCCCAGAAGGTGATCAACAACCTGTGCGGTAACCTGCGCATGCTGGTGAAGGCTGCCAGCGAGATGGCCTTCTACCAGGTGACGCACCGCCTGGCGCGGCTCATCAGCCAGTTGCCAGGCGAGGAACCCGGCGGCGAGGCGACCGCGCGCCTGACCCAGGAACAACTGGCTGCCCGCCTGGGGACGGTGCGCGAGGTGGTGGCGCGTTCCCTGCGCGAACTGGAGCGCTCCGGCGCCATCCGGACCGTGAACCGGCGCATCACGATTGCAGATTCCTCCCGGCTGGAGCAGTGGACGCAAGGCCCGTGGAATTAAAAAGTAGGGGCGACCAGCTGGTCGCCCCTACGAGATTCTTGGGGAAAACCTACGGTACCGGCGTGGGGACCGGATCGAGCGTGTAGTAGATGCCAGTTTGCAGCAAAGATGGGTCGCCCGCCGCCTGGGCGGCCTTCATCTGCGCCTGGCGCGCCAAGTCGGTGGCCTCGGCGATGATGGAGAGGGCATATTCGGGGTTGTGGAAGCCCATCGAATTCTCCGCAGAGACGAAGTCCCACATGAACTGCGCCTGGCGGTGCAGAGTCCGCGCCTCGTCGAGCAGGGCAGGATCGGAGTCCGGATTCGCAACGGCAAGTTGAAGGGTGGTGATGGCGTCCACCAGGGCGTCCTCGAGGGCTTGCTTGGCCGTGAAGACCTGGTCCTGGATCTCGTTCACGCGCCCGACGACGTAATCCACGTCCGTGTGGCATTGACCGCAGGCGGCTTCGGGGTCGAGCAGCGGACTATGGATATTGTGGTCGCTGTATTTCATGGCGCCGTCACGGGTATAGGGCATGTGGCAGTCTGCGCAGGCCACCCCGGCGTTGTAGTGTGTGCTGCCGGCGGTGAAGAATTCGAACTCGGGATGCTGGGCTTTGAGCGTGGGTGTGCCGGTGCCGGGATAGGTCCAATCGGAGAAGCCGATATCGTCGTAGTAGGCGATGATCTGGTCAATGCGCGTGCCGTTCTCCCAGGGGAAGGTCAGGATCTTGTTTTCACCGGCAAAGTAGTACTCCACATGGCAGTTGCCGCAGACGACGGTGCGCATCTCCTGGCGGGTGAAGGTCTCCCAGTCGAGGCCCTGGGCCTCGAGGGCGATTTCAAGCGAGGGATTGGTGACGATCAGGCGCATGGTCCCGGCCTCGTGGCAGTTGGCACAGCCGATGGTCTCGGTGACGCGCGGGGCGAGTTCCGAGAAGAGCATGGAGTCGTAGCCTTCGAGGCCGAGTTCGTCCCACAGGGCTGGGTTGCTGGAGGATTTGCAGGAGTAGCAGGTGGCATGGGTGGTCTCGGTGACGCGCTTGGTGGCGTTGACATCCGTCAGTGCGTTGCCGTGGCCGCGGTCGTCGTTGTAGTCCCGGCTGAAGGGATAGCCCATGAACAGGAGTACCTGGCGCGGGTCGCGTTCGAGGTGCGAGAAGCCGCTCGAGCCGCCGTACTCAGTGTCAATTTCATTGGAGGCCGTCAGCAGCCAGGAGGAATATTCGAGCGGGTAGTTCGTGCCCCAGACAGACGAGTCCGGTTCCATCGGCTCGACGGTCACCAGCGGCTGGACAACGGCGCGCTGTTCGACCGGATGGTTCTTCATGAAAAGCAGCACCCCGGCCAGCAGCCCTGCAAGGATGACAATGATGCCCAGCAAAATGAAGGTGGTGTATTTCTTCATTTTCCATAAACCTCCGAATCTTGATAAGGATACAAAGCCAGCCCCCGCTCGCCGTGAGCGACGGTACGATGGCAGTCCCAGCAGTTGCGGTCGAGCGGCATGGAATAGGTGACCATGCTCTCCACCGTGTCCAGATGGCAGCGGATGCAGTTCTCCTGTACGATTCCCCTGGTCTCCTCGTTGGCGCGGATGGCCTCCGGGTAGCCGAGGGTCGCGAACGAATACACGTCGCGCATCCCGGACTTGCCCTTGTAGAACCAGTAGGCAAGGAAATTATCGTGCGGGATGTGACAGTCGGAACAGGTGGCCCACTTCTCGTGCGGGGCGTGGAACCAGTTCTCGTACTGCGCGTCCATCACGTGGCAGTTGGCGCAGGTCTCCGGTTCATGCCCGGCGTAGGCAGGCGCTTCGGTCGCCCAGGCAAAAACGCCCGCGGCGATGGCAAAGGCGAGGAGTCCGATCAGGAGGGGCCAGTTGAGGGAACGGTTCATAATGACACTATCTTATCTGGCATTAATATACCCTAGATTCAGGCGCAAGTTTGTAACTTGAATCACATTAAAAACAAAAAGCAAAAAACAAAAGAATCAAGTGTTAGAGAGTGTTTCGATATTTTTTAGCCACAGATGAACACAGATAAAAGGGCTTTGTGAGTGCGTTTACGGAAGTTCTTAACCAAGAATCCGTGTTCATCTGTGTTAGTATGTTAATGCCCCTCCGGGGCATCAGGGCTGGCCGACTTCGTCTATGGAATCGCCGCAAAGCCCGTCGCTATGTTTGGTCAGCCCGTTTCGGTTGCGGTCGGGCGCGATTCGGGGTACGCTCCGTTCGTTAGGAGAACGGGGATGCGGTTCCCGGGCACGCTGCATCTGGGCCAGCCGACTTTGCTTATGGGAGCGCGCTGCGCAGCCCGTCGCTGTGTTTGGCCAGCCCGTTCGACTCCACTTAACTGGGAACTCCTTTCCGAGAGCAGCCCGTATCTGTGTGTGAGACAGCGACCCAAAAAAGAAACGCGCCCGGCCACTGCTGGCAGGGTCGGTCAGCCTTTCCACGAGGAGCATACAGCCATGTCTTTACAAAGTACAGTCCAAAAACAACGCTTCGTCGGCCTGGACATCCACAAGCATTATCTGGTGGCCGTGGGTGTGGACGCCGACCTCAACCAGGTGTTCGGGCCACAAACAGTAAGGCTGCCCGACCTGGAGTATTGGATGACCCGCTACCTGCGTCCAGACGATGCAGTTGTCATCGAAATGACCACCAACACCTGGCAACTCTATGAGGACCTGCTACCGCATGTTGGATCGGTGACGGTTGTCCATCCACCGCACGTGGCGCTCATCACCCGTTCCCAAGTGATGAACGACAAGATTGCTGCCTCCACCCTGGCTCGACTGCATGCCAAGGGGCTGCTGGTGGGTATCTGGGTCCCAACCAAGGAAGTGCAGGAACTGCGCGCCCTGATCGCCCAGCGCAGCAAGATGACCCGCCTGGCGACCCAATCCAAGAACCGTCTGCATGC
>JBFMCM010000374.1:0-13555 GCA_040754355.1 Chloroflexota bacterium
GGTTCTGCCGGGCGACAATGTGAACCTGTCGGTGGAACTGATCGTCCCCGTCGCCCTGGAACAGGGCTCGAAGTTCGCCATCCGCGAAGGCGGCCTGACCGTCGGCGCAGGCGTCATCACCAAGATACTGGCATAGAAAGTTTGAGAGTAAGTCATGGCTTCCAAGAAGAAAGATGTTCGCCCGGTATTAGTCCTGGCGTGCAACGAATGCAAAGAACGCAACTACGTTACGGAGAAGAATCGCCGCAACGATCCGAACCGGATGGAGTTCAATAAGTACTGCCCGCGTTGCCGCAAGCATACGCTGCATCGCGAAACGAAGTAAGTCAGGTGCCCCGGTGTCAAGTGTCACGTGGCGCTGAAGCACTTGACACCGGAGCACGGACCGTAGGCCAGTAGCTCAACTGGTAGAGCTCTCGTCTCCAAAACGAGCGGTTGTGGGTTCAAATCCTGCCTGGCCTGTAGCGCACAACGCCGTCCGTTGAGGCGGCGTTGTCACCGTCAGAAAGAAGGAGTGTCACGTGGCTGGTAAAGACGATAAACCCAAGCGCGAAGGCGCTATCAGGCGTTTCTTTCGGGAAACAGGCGGCGAACTGCGCCGCGTATCCTGGCCGACCTGGCCGGAAGCCCGGCGACTGACCTTCATCGTGATCGTTGTGCTGATTGTCATGGCCATCTTCCTAGGCCTGGTGGATAAGGGCGCGAGTGAGTTGCTGGCGTTGCTGGTTGGTGCATAACCGCCCCGGCTGGCTTGGCCAACGAGGTTAGAATGGATTATCAGGAACCGGAAGAGCAGTTCGAACAGGAACCACTTGAATCCGAGGAGGAAATTACTCACTCGGATGAGCCTGTTTTAAAGCCCTCCCGGGCCGAACGGAATAAGGGCGTCCCTGCGCCCGAAGAAACAGAAGAGACCGTGCCGGGAGGACCGGCATGGTATGTCATCCATTGCTATTCCGGCTATGAGAATAAAGTGCGGCACAACCTCGAGCAGCGTATCGAAACGATGGGGATGAAGGACAAAGTATTCGACGTGGTCGTCCCCACCCAGGAAGAGATCGAGGTGCGCGACGGGAAGCGCCGCACGGTGGAACGCCATATCTTCCCCGGCTACGTATTGGTCAATATGATCCTGACCGAGGAGTCCTGGTTCGTCGTCCGCAACACGCCGGGCGTGACCGGCTTCGTCGGGATGGGCAACCTGCCCACTCCCCTGCGCCCGGAAGAAGTGGCGCAGATTCTCAAACGCATGGAGGCTGAAGCGCCGACGGTCAAGGTGACGTTCAAGGTCGGGGAACGCGTCCGCATCATTGACGGGCCGTTCAACGATTTCCGCGGCGTTGTCTCCGAAATTGACATGGAGCGGACCAAGGTCCGCGTGATGGTGTCGTTCTTCGGGCGCGAGACGCCCGTGGAACTGGACTTTCTCCAGGTGGAGAAAGCGTAAATTCGACGGTAGCAGGCCCGAGGTCCGCAGAGACCCGGAGCCTGAAATCGGTGGGAGGGTGTCCCGCAATCACCCGCTAAAACCACAAAGGAGTAATGTATGGCAAAGAAGTTGAAGGCAATTGTTCGTCTGCAGATCGAGGCCGGAAAAGCCAATCCTGCACCCCCCATCGGTCCGGCGCTGGCTGGCCATGGCATCAACATCATGGCGTTCTGCAAGGAATACAATGCCCGCACGTCGAGCCGCCCGGGTGAAATTCTCCCTGCGGAAATCAGCGTCTATACCGATGGTTCGTTCACCTTCGTGCTAAAGACCCCGCCCGCGGCGGTGCTGCTGCGCAAGGCTGCTGGCGTGGAAAAAGGCTCAGGCGTGCCGAACCGCGAAAAGGTCGGCCAGGTGACGCGCGCCCAGGTGCGCGAGATCGCCCAATTGAAGATGAAAGACCTGAATGCCCTGGATATCGAAGGCGCTATGCGCCAGATCGAGGGCACAGCCCGCAACATGGGCATCACGGTCGTTGACTAACTCTGTGGGAGGGCCTTGGCAATAGTGCCGGTCCGTTTGCACCACGAAGGAGAATTATGGCTAAACACGGAAAGAAATACCTGGCCGCTCTGGCCAAAATGGATATTGACAAGAATTACGACCCGCGCGAAGCGGTCAAACTGGTGAAAGAAACCTCATACGCCAAGTTCGACGCGACGGTGGAAGTGCACATGCGCATGGGCCTCGACCCGCGCCAGGCCGACCAGCAAATCCGCGACGTGGTTGTCCTGCCGCATGGCCTGGGCAAGACAGTGCGCGTGCTGGTCTTTGCCCAAGGCGACGGGGCGACCAACGCCCGCAACGCGGGTGCCGATACCGTTGCCGATGACGACGAGACCCTGAACAAGATCCAGGGCGGCTGGCTGGACTTCGATGTTGCCATTGCCACCCCCGACATGATGGGCAAGGTCGGCCGCCTCGGGCGTGTGCTCGGACCTCGCAGCCTGATGCCGAATCCCAAGGCTGGCACTGTCGTCAACCCCGAAGACATGGGCCGCGCCGTGATGGAAGCCAAGGCCGGCCGCGTGGAATTCCGCCTGGACAAGACGGCCAATATCCATGTTTCGATTGGCAAAGCCTCGTTCGATGAGCAGAAACTGTACGAGAATTTCTCCGCGCTGATGGAAGCCATCCAGAAGGCACGCCCGGCGGCTGCCAAGGGCAATTTCATCAAGCACATTACCCTGACTTCTACGATGGGCCCGGGCATCAAAGTGGATGCCAACCTGGCTCAATCGATGGAGGCAAGCGAGTAGTCATACTCGTCGCCCGAGACAATTCCTTCGCCAATGACAGCAGGTGTCCCTCGACGCCGGGTTTCGATACGCCGCTTTCCCCTTCGGGGATGATACGCGGCTACTCAACCCTCCGCTCGGGACTTAATCTCCTGCCCAGGTGAAGACTGGCGCTCAAACGCCTATTCCTTTCCAAGGAATAAAAGTCTTTGCCTGGAACTCGGGCAAAGACTTTTTGATTGGAAAGGAGGTGATATTCTTTGGCAAAATCAAAGCAAGAAAAAGAGGCCATGCTGGCCGAGTACGTGGAATGGCTTGGCAAGAGCAAGGCAGTCGTGCTGGTGGAGTATTCTGGCGTGACGATGAGGGAACTGGATGCCATCCGCGCCAAGGTGCGCGAGGTGGGCGGCGAGTTCCACATCGTCAAGAACACGCTGGCAAAACGCGCCCTGGAAAAAGCCGGCTACACCGTCCCGGAAGCGTATGTGGAGAAGAGCACGGCAGTCGGTTTTGCATTTACCGACGCGGCCGCCTTCGCCAAAGCCCTGACCGAAGCGGCCAAAGGCATCGAGGAAGTCAAGATCAAAGGCGGCTTCATGGATGCCATGGTGCTGACCCCGGCGCAGGTGAAGTCCGTTGCCGACCTGCCGCCCCTGGCCGTGCTGCGCGCCCAGTTGCTGGGCGTCTTGCAGGCTCCGGCGGGCAAACTCGTCCGCACGCTGGCCGAACCCGGCCGCTCGTTGGCCTTCGTGGTCAAGGCGTATTCTGATAAGGCCGCCCCGGCGGCTGCATAATCGTGTGTAGGAACGACTGAAGTCGTTACTACTTCTACTACTACAAACCATAATTTTCTCGGAATGAGAAGGAGTATTTGAAATGGCTGATCTGGATAAAATCGCCGAACAGTTGAGCGGACTCACCGTTCTCGAGGCTGCTGAACTGGTCAAGAAACTGGAAGAAAAGTGGGGCGTCTCTGCCGCCGCGCCTGTGGCTGTTACGGCTGTTGCCGGGGGTGCCCCGGCTGGCGGCGCGGCTGCCGAGGCTGCTGAAGAGAAGACCGAATTCGACGTCGTCATCAAGGATGCCGGTCCCAAGAAGATCGAGGTCATCAAGGTCATCCGCACGCTGGTCAACCTGAGCCTGACCGAGGCCAAGGGCTTGGCCGAAAGCGCCGACGCCAAAGTGCTGTCGGCAGTCGGCAAGGAAGCCGCCATGGATGCCAAGAAGAAACTCGAGGAAGCCGGCGCGGTGGTCGAGGTCAAGTAGACTGCCCACGGATCACATAAAACCTCCCGCCTTTCAGCGGGAGGTTTTCGTTGTCACCTTATTTATTCTTGCAGGTTCCATTGGGAGGCACACTTGAATCCCACCAGCATGCCTGGTTGGCGTTGCAGGCATTCTGATCAGTATTGTACTGCGAGCAATCCACAGTCTCGGCTGTTTCGGTTGGCATCACTAGAGGGGGCGGATCAGGATCAATGATCATGACCAAGCCGGTATCCCCTCCGAACACCTCGACCAGGTCAGCGAAGACCCAGCAGGTGTTGTTGATGGACGGATCGAACACCATCCATGAGTCGCCAGGGGTGTTGCGCGCCCGGATCTCGTATTGATTGCCGGCGGGGAGGATGCTGAGGACGGGGAAATCCAGGCTGGGACCCGCGCGGCAGTTGGCGTGATCGAGGGTTTTGGCAGTGGGCGGGCTAGAGGGGGTTGGAGCGGATGGTTCAGAGACATCTGGTGGGCATGGTCTGCCATCGCTTGAGGCGGTGTCGAAATAAAAGGTTTCTGAAACCGGACCCGGGCTGTAAAAACCAAAATATGTCCGTACACGCCAGTAATACCGCGTGCAATAGTTCAACCCGGTAACCTGCCAATAGGTGCCGTTGAATTTTGGGGATTCGATTGTAGCCTCTGCTGGGAAATAGGTGAATTCAGAGACCTGTGCCTGGAAAACGCCCGGCAGGATGCATGTATTATCATCCAACCAGTACAATCCAGAATCGAGGCGGGACACGGTTTGTCCGTAGCGTGGATAGATAAGGCGGGGAGCGAGGCTGTAATCGTCATGTGAGTCACATAAGTCGAAGATAATCAGATCTGCCCATTCCGATCGCTCACCCGAATACCACCCACTGTAGGGGGTTACACGCCAGGAATATAATCCTACCGGCAAAGTTACACCGGAATCCCAGCCCATTGAATAGGCGATGCTCCCATCCTCATAAACGATCGTCGCGGGAGGCGCGGTTGTGATCTTCTCATCCAGCACGGCTAAATCATCAAAACCCAATTCATAGGGGGATGTACTGATTCGGCTTACAAGGACCCGGAATTGATCTGGCAGGCAGTCGCCGGTGTACAACCAAGTAAAGCTGATCCGCGTTCCCGGTGGGAGAAAGGTATTTTCTGAGGTGCTTCCAGGGCTGATGGGGATGGGAGCTGGCATCACAAGGCATGCGGGTTCTCCCAGGTTGCAGGCTGTCAATCCGCCCGAGAGGAGCATCAAAATGAGTACCAGGAAAAGAATAAGCCTTTTCATCTTTCTCTCCTTTCAAGGTTAATAGATTCACACAGGGGCAGTTGAGGTGCAAGTTGGATTGTTGGGAACAGGCAGGGAGCAACAATAACCTACCAGAGCACCCCGGGGTAGCGAACATGCGTTCAGCAGCAGCAAAGCCAAGAACATGCCCAGGGACATGAATATGTTCATATGAGGGTTGGCAAATACACCTTATTCGACAGACTTGTTACTTTTGAGGCACGCCAGCAAAGATCCCCGCGACGAACGGGCGTGGAATGAAGGATGCTATAAACATATTATAGTGAGGTAGTTCACGGATTCAATCCCCCAAAAAGAACTACTACCAGTCGGGAATTAAGGAGCCTCCCGCCTTGCGACGGGAGGTTTTTTACTACTTGTTCTTACAGACGCCGTTTGGCGGCACGCTCGAATCCCACCAGCAGGCGGGGTTGGCGTTGCAGGCATTCGGATCAGTATTGTACTGCGAGCAATCCACAGTCTCGGTTGTTTCGGTCGGCATGACCAGTGGGGGCGGATCGGGATCGATGATCATCACTAGGCCGGTATCCCCGAATAACTCGACCAAGTCAGCGAAGACCCAGCAGGTATCGTTGATGGCGGGATCGAAGACCATCCAGGAATCACCGGGAGTGTTGCGCGCTTGGATCTCATACTCCCCACCGGCCGGCAGTACGCTCAACATCGGATAATCCAAGGTAGGCCCGGAGCGGCAGTTGGCGGATTCCAGGGTCTTTGCCATGGGAGCGCTGGGTGGGGCATATGGGATTTCAATAAATGGCAGGCTTTCCACTAAGCACAGGGCGGGATCGACATCGAAGTAGTGCGTCTCACTGGGCCAGACAACGGAAGTAGAATTGGAAAGCAGGATAGAAAGATTGACCTGCCAATACGTGCGCCTGCATTCAGTCAAACTGATACTTACCCCTTTGCCATTATATTTTTCAACGAGGTATATTCCTGCCGGAAGGATCCAATCATCAGTCCACAGATCCGTATTGGAGCCCCACCAATCAGAAACGGCCTCCGGCGATTGTGCAAACCTTATTTCAGCCAGGTCTAGGTCGTCTGTCTCTTGGGAATAGAGTATTCCATACCATGAACCCCATACAGAACAGCGAGTTATTTGAGGATTCCGATCCCTCCAGGCAAGTGAAGGATTAAGAGTATGGATCACTGATCCATTGGCTGGATAAACTAGTTCTGGAAGCACTTCCAGGCGCCAATTCTCCTCGGGGCACCACCAGGGGCGTCCCCAAAAAGTGTATATATTGAAAATGGAAGAAGGCGAGATTTCGCCGCGATACTCTCCACTGTAAGGTATCACCCACCAATAGTACCAACCATCAACAAAGGTCTCTTCGGTGGTCCATGAAAAACTGATCGCGGTCGTCCCATCCTCAAAAACGGTCCGAGCATACGGGCCGGATACCAGTACATCCTCTTGATCTAAAATGTCGCCTCCCAGGTAAGGGGTGTCGTTTATCGCGATTCTGAAATAATCCGGCAGGCAGGTGCCCGGGTAGTACCATTGGAGTGTCACAGGTGTTCCAGGCTCATCCCAGTCGAGGGGCACCCATGGACCGGTGATAAGCCAGGATGCAGGCATCTCAGTACAACGCGGGGTTCCGCGGTTGCAGGCTGTCAGTCCTCCCACCAAGAGCATCATAGTGAGAATCAGGAAAATAATAGGTTTTTTCATCTTTATCTCCATAAGGATATATGGATTTACACAGGGTCAGTTGGGTGCATACTGGGTTGTTGGAAACAGGCAGGGAGTACCAACAACCTGCCACGAGCACCCCGGGGTAGCGAACATGCGTTCAGCAGCAGCAAAGCCAAGAACATGCCCAGCGACATGAATAGGTTCATATGAGGGTTGGCAAATACACCTTATTCGACAGACTTGTTACTTTTGGGGCACGCCAACAAAGATCCCCGCGACGAACGGGCGTGCAAGGATGTTGACTACACATTAATTATAGTGATTGTATTCACGAAAACAATCCCCCAAAATGTACTGCTCCCGCGTTTCGGTCGCGGGAGCAGAGTATTAGCAAAAATAGGTTTATTGCCGGAAGGGGTCTATATCTGGATTCGTCCCCGCCCACTTGCAGGCGACCTTTTCCATTTGGTTGCACTGCAACCCGTGCGAGCAGCGGTGTGAAAGGACGCGCGGCGGGTCGGGAAGGTGGTCAATCGGATAGAGCACCTCGGCTTCGAGCGCCACTTGCTGTTTGGCGTGCTCGCAGTAGCATACTTGGGTCACTTCCCATTGTCTCTGTGCCATACGCGCCTCCAGGCACTTCGCAGTGTACAGGATGTCAGGACGGCATTCCAGTGACAGGCGTCACGCGTTGGCATGACAAAGCGCGCATATCGGACAACATACGTCCGAATCGTTAGCGGCGCATCAGTCTCAGGATCGTCCCAGACCCGAAATCTGCCAGGTAAAGTTCCCCGGCTTCATCCACCCCGAAGGTGGAGACAGAACTTCCTATCGAAAACAAGATTACACTTTGCCAGGTTTCTGCGTCTGTGCGCACCAGTCCGGAGACGTTCCCGGTACAATAATCACTGTAGAAATAGACTCCTTGCCATTCCGGTAGTTCCGCCCCGCGATACACATACCCACCGGTGATGGAACAGCCATCGTTGTGGGAATATTCGGCCACGGGATCGGTGAAAGCGATTCCAGCGGGCGGCTGGCCTTCGTAGGGATGCAGCCCCTCGAAGAAGTCCCAGCCGAAGTTCAGGCCTCCCGGCTTGCCGGCCAGCGCGAAGTTGATCTCCTCCCATATATTCTGCCCCACGTCGGCGATGTAGAGGTCGCCGCTGAGGAGGTCGAAGGAGAAGCGCCAGGGATTGCGCAGGCCGGAGGCCCAGATTTCCGGCAGCGCCTCGGGCGAGTCCACGTCCAGGCGGAGCATCTTGCCGAGATAGGTGTTGGGATTCTGGGCATTCCCCGCCGGGTCCCCGGCTGAACCCCCATCGCCCAGGCCGATGTAAAGATACCCATCGGGACCGAAGGCCAGCCCGCCGCCGTTGTGGTTGGGATAGGGCTGGTCCACGCGCAGGAGAATAAGTTCGCTCTGCGGGTCGGCGCGGTTGGGGTCGTCTCCAGAAACCTGGAAGCGTGAGATGACCGTGTTCCCGTCCAGGTCGGTGTAATTGACAAAGAAATAGCCGTTTCCAGCGTAATCGGGATGGAAGGCCAGGCCGAGCAGACCCTGTTCCAGTCCCGTATCGCCAACGCGGTCGCGGATGTCGAGGAACGCGTCAGCCAGGGCCAGCCCGTTGGCGATGACCCGGATGCGCCCGGGCTTCTCCACCACGAACAGCCGCCCGGACCCGTCGCCGGCGTTCTGGATATCCACCGGCTGCTCCAGCCCGGAGAGGACCGGCGCCCAGGCGTAAAAGGTTGGGTCAGGGAAATCGCTGCGGTACGGGGAGAGGGTGGAAGCGGCGGTTGGTTCGGAGGTAGGCGTTTCAGTGGGCAGCAGGGGCGTAAGCGTCGCGGTGGGAGGCAGGGGCGTGGAGGCAGGCTGCGTGACAGATCCCCCCGCGCAGGCGAATAGGCCCAGGCCGAGAATCAGCCCGAACGCGGCGGGCAGGATCAGGGTCCGGGAACGGGCCGGGTTATTCTTCATCCTTCGGCTCGACCTCGACGATGTCCGTTACCGGTTCCTTTTCAGCGTCTCGCCAGGAACTGTCCACCACTTTATTCAGCGCGGCCAGGTGCTCCTGGACGACTTCCTCGGGGCACAGGGAAACGAAGAGGGACGTGCCCAGCCAGAGGATGGCGGCATCGTCCAGGGCGCCGATGATGGGCAGGGCCAGGCCGGGGGCAAAGTCAATCGGAGAGACGAGATAGATTACAGAGGCCACCGGCAGGATTTTCAGGAAGAAGTTGACGCGTTTGTCGCCCAGCAGGCGGCCGATCAGTTTGATGCGCTGGATGAGGTCCTGGAAGAAACCGGTATTTTGCGAGTTGATCAGTTCACGTTTGTCTGCCATTTCAGTCTCCTAGCATTATTACGAAAGAAGGGAGTGCAGACTCTGCGTAGCGCCCTTTAGGGTGAGTCTGCGTCATTCTAGCGGGCTTGAAGCCCGCACTCCAGTTTTAGGGAGGAAGCAGGTCGAGGGCCGAGACAAAACCATCCGGCGAGGCCGCGCCGACCCATAGATGTTGATAAATACGAAACAGGTGCGCGCTCGTTTCATCTACAAAGCCGTCCATCTCGGCCTGTGAAAGGTAAATATAGGGGCGATGATACGCGGCCTGCACTTTCTCGTCAGTGCGCTGATAGTACTGCTGGATGTACTCGACGCGCTGGCGCACCGCCTCCAGCGGCAGGAAATCCAGGCCCCCGGTCTCCGGCTGGGCGCTCAGGAAGAGGCGCCAGAAAAGGCAATCGGGATGGTCACGCACGAAGACGAAATCCAGGCCGTACCAGTCCTTTTTGACTTCCCAGATGAAGTCTTTGTCTGCCTCGAACTCGGCGGCGAACCGTTCTTTGGTCGGGACGCCGATCTTTATGCTCCAGAGATTATCGGTGACGATGTGGAAAAAGTAGCCCAGGCGGAACGAAAGCGAATCCTTCGACAGCCCTTCGACAAGCTCAGGGTGGCAGCTCAGGACACCGCCCCGATCCTGCCCGCCGCGCAAGGGCAGGAGATGCCGCCGGAAGAATTCCAGGTCGGCCAGTTTGCGCTCCGCGCCGGGGAAGTCCCCAAAATGGGTCACCTCCGGCGGCGGGTCGAACTTCTCCCATTTTTCGTCCGGGATGCCGGAATCGGGCGCGACGTTGCCAACCGCGAAGGGAGCCGGGTCGAGGCCGGGGATGAGCCCCAGCAGGTTCTCGGCGATGCGCAAGTGGACGATCCAGGAGGCCATGCCCGTATTATACGGGAAGTGAAGTACAATTCAACCATCATTCACCAATCCCTAATCAAAAATCCTCAATCCATAATCCTCAATCCTCAATCACCAATCCTCTATGCCCCTGCATGTTTCCCGCATCCGCGCCATTTGCTTCGATGTAGACGGTACGCTCAGCGACACCGACGATGTGCTGCTCGAAAAAATTACCCGGTTCCTGGCCCCGTTTCATTTCCTGTTCCCGAAGATGGAAGTGGCCCACGCTGCCCGGCGTTTGGTCATGGCCAGCGAGGCCCCGGCCAACTTCCTCATCGGCCTGCCCGACCTGCTCGGCCTGGACGACGAACTCTTTGCTTTGTTCGACTGGCTGGCGCGCAAGAGCCGCAGGAAACCCGGCAAGTTCCTGCTCATCCCCGGCGTGAAGGAGATGCTGGAGGAACTAAGCCGGCGCTACCCGCTGGCGGTCGTCTCGGCGCGCGATGCCCGCACCACGAACATCTTCCTGGAACGATTTGACTTACTTCCCTACTTCAAATGCGTTGCCGTGGCCCAGACCTGCCAGCATACCAAGCCCTTCCCCGACCCGGTCCTGTGGGCCGCGCAGCAGATGGGCGTGGACCCCGGGGACTGCCTGATGGTCGGCGATACCACCGTGGACATCCGCGCCGGCAATGCCGCCGGGGCGCAAACGGTCGGCGTGCTGTGCGGCTTCGGCGAGGAGGCCGAACTGAGTAAACACGAAGCCGACATGATCCTGACCGCCACGCCGGAACTCGTCCAGGTGCTGGAGCCGGAGAGGTAGCATATGTCTGTAACCCGGGGAGGAAAATTGCGTATACAGGGTAGAAAATCGGGCCGGGAAAACGGCCTCTGTATACTCGAAAGGAGAATCCCATGATTCGAAGAATGATCCCTGTCTTACTCATCCTGACCTTGGCACTGACCGCCTGTTCCTTCAATATCAGCCTGCCGATCTTCCAGGAGGCTGGCCCGACGGTGGTGGACGATATCGCCCTGCCGGTGCCCTCGGATGCCGATGTGGTTGACTTGAGCCTCTCGTTCGGCGCGGGGACCCTGAAACTGCACCCCGGAACCGATTCGCTCGTCTCCGGGACGGCCACGTACAACCTCGAGGATTTCAAGCCGGTCGTCACCGTCAACGGCAGCAGCGTGACCCTCTCACAGGGCGAGTGGCGCGTGGAGGGCATCCCCGACATGAGCAACCTCAAGAACGAATGGGACCTGTCGCTGGGGAATGTGCCGATTGACCTGAACATCCAGGCCGGGGCCTACAAAGCCGAGTATGAATTCGGCGGCTTGTCGCTCACCAACCTGACCGTCAGCGACGGCGCGGCGGAGGTGGAACTGGTCTTTTCCGAGCCAAACGCAACCGAGATGACCCTGCTGCGCTATCAGACCGGCGCCTCGAACGTCAGCCTGGTCGGGCTGGGGAATGCCAACTTTACCACGCTGGAGTTCGACAGCGGCGCAGGCAATTACACGCTGGATTTCAGCGGCGAACTGAAACGCGACGCCAGCGTCTACATCGAGACCGGCGTCAGCAATATGACCCTGGTCATCCCCTCCGGCGTCCCGGTCCAGATTACGATGGAGGGCGGCCTGTCGAACGTTTCGTACGGCTCCGGCTGGGACAAGAACGGCAGCGTCTATACCCAGGAGGGTACCGGCTCACAGTTGACCATCGTCATCGAGATGGGGGCCGGGAATCTGACCATCACCCGGTAACAGGCTGCTGGTCCAGAGCGCAAAATTATAGCCCTGCTTTTTCAAGCGGGGCTTTTGTCTTTCCCGGAAACGGATAATTCATGTGAAAATCGGAGCAAAAGGTCATATTTTCTGTATGACCTCCATCACTTGCCGTGGGAGGCGTTAATCTATACAATTGGATAAAAATTACCTGATTAAGAAGGACGTCCTATGCAAATCACACGTCAGGCCGATTATGCCATCCGCGCCGTCCGCTACCTCTCCAAGCAGGAAGCGAACCAGCGCGCCGCCACCAGCACGGTGGCGCATGAAATGAAAATCCCGCCTTCCTTCCTGGCGAAGATCATTTCCCAACTCTCGATTGCCGGGTTGCTGCACACTTCACGCGGGGCGCGCGGCGGCGTCACGTTGGCGCGTGACCCGAACGAGATCTCCCTGCTGGACGTGGTGGAAGCCATTGACGGGCCGATCCTGCTCAACGAGTGCGTGGGCGACCCGGGCAAGTGCCCGTTTGCGGATGAATGCGCCATGCACCCCATCTGGGTGGAAGCGCAGGACATATTGGTGAAACGCCTGCGAGAGACCACCTTTGCCGGACTGTCAAAGTAAGTCATTCGACCCCGCATTAACCTCCTCATTGCCTCATAGATGTCTCCTTTGTATCTTGATCACGAAAGGAATTAGAGAAATATGAAAATACTCCGCCCGGTGCTTGTCTTGTTGGCCTTCCTTGCCTTGGGCTTCCTGGCAGATTATGTTTTAGACAGGGTCGTCCCAGGTGATGCCCTTTCCTACTATTGGTTTGCTTTTCTCAGCCAGGTCATCTTTGGAGCATTATGCTTGTTGCTCGCATATTTATCCCTGCGCAAGGAATGGCTGACCCATGCGGTGGCGATTACCTACGTGGTCGTCGGGGGGGTGTTAATGCTCTGGACCCCTGTGCTGGTCATTGTTATGCAAAAGTACCCCAACCTGCCCCTGCCAGGTTTTACACCGCGTTCTTTCTTCATCATTGCGGGTATTTTCGTGGTCGTGGTCGGCATTTACGCCTTGCTTCCAAAGCCGAAGAGGGGCAAGAAATAAAGAATTTCAGAATGTACAGCCCTCCCGGGAATTTCTTTTCGGGATGGGCGTTTTTATTTTCCTGTCTGGGCAGCGCGAGAATGGAGGCGAAGCGTCTGCGCACCACCACGTTTGCAACGCTGAAGAAATAACTTCCGCCCAATGTACCGAATTTCCCCTCCCGGCGTATAATTGCCGGGAGGGGATTCTTTCAATTAGGAGATATTTTATGTTCTTACCTTGCACCATTCGCACACCACAAAAATTCATATTCATCGCTTTGGTAGGCATTATGCTGGTTGTTCTTGGCTGTGGTTCCATTTCCCCCACGGTGACGCCTACGCCGACTGTTAGCGGAACCGGTACGAGAGTTATATATTCCACTGGCATAGAGACACAGCGATTCGAAAATGGAATGACTGTTGTTATTGATTATCAGGGAGGCTACGCGATAGGATTCCCAGAGAAATGGGAGGTGGGAGCATTCCACCCAGACTTCCTCCCCACCATCGAATCATACGCCCGTATTAATATGCTTATCGAAAGCCTGTTCGAAAAGGTTTATACCAGCGATGTTTCTCTGCGTATATTCGCGATTGATACCTCTCCCGAGC
>JBFMCM010000375.1:0-26988 GCA_040754355.1 Chloroflexota bacterium
AGGCGGGGAGCACGTATGACGTGGGTGGGGGGCATGGTTGGATTATACAACAAAGGGAATTTTCCCTTCCGGACGGGAAGAAACCTGGTCAGTTGGCGTGGACTTCGCATAAACATGGGAAGGATAATAAACTAGAATATTATCATAAATATTGACTTTTTCCCCCAATTTTGCTATAATCCCGCCGCGTTGATAAAAGGAGCGTTTATGTCCGAGTTGGTCATCAAAAACCTGCATGTCACCATCGAAGACAAGGAAATCCTCAAAGGCCTCGACCTGACGGTCAAACAGGGCGAGATCCATGCCATCATGGGCCCCAACGGGACGGGCAAGTCCACGCTGGCGTATACCCTGATGGGGCATCCCGCTTACACAGTGACCGAGGGGGAAGTCTGGTTCAGCGGGAAGAATGTCCTCGAATTGGAGGCAGACGAACGGTCCCGCCTCGGCCTGTTCCTGGCCTTCCAGTACCCGGTGGCGATTCCCGGTGTGACCGTCGCTAATTTCCTGCGGACCGCGTTGAACGCCCGGCGGCGCGCCAGCAATCCTGAAGATAAGGGCATTCCCATCCCTGAATTCCGCAAATTGTTGAAGGAGAAGATGGATATGCTCAAGATGGAGTCCGGATTTGCCGGCCGCTACCTGAATGACGGCTTCTCCGGCGGCGAGAAGAAGCGCGCTGAAATCCTGCAACTGGCGACGCTCAAACCCGAAATTGCCATTCTCGACGAGACCGACTCGGGTCTCGATATTGATGCCCTGAGGATTGTTTCGGATGGCGTCAATGCCCTGGCCGGCCCCGAACTGGGTGTGCTGGTCATCACCCATTACCAGCGTTTGCTGAATTACATCAAACCGCATTATGTGCATGTCATGCTGGGTGGGCGGCTGGTCGAATCCGGCGGCCCCGACCTGGCTCTGCATCTCGAAGAACACGGCTACGAATGGGTACGCGAGAAATACGAGAATGGCGTGCCTGCCTGATTTATCAGTGTCTCTTATTGGTGAGCTATGAGCGAAGACGCGAAAATCCTCGAAAATATCGGACAGTACAAATACGGCTTCCACGATCCGGAGAATTATGTCTTCAAGTCGCAGAAAGGCTTGAACCGGGAAGTGGTCGAAAACATCTCGCGCATGAAAGGCGAGCCGCAGTGGATGCTCGACTTCCGCCTCAAAGGGCTGGAGCATTTCTTGTCGCGCCCGATGCCGACCTGGGGCGCGGACATCTCTGGGTTGAACCTGGATGACATCTACTACTACGTGAAGCCAACCGAGAAACAGGAGAAATCCTGGGACGATGTGCCGGACACCATCAAGAACACATTCGACAAACTTGGCGTCCCCGAGGCAGAGCGCAAGTTCCTGGCGGGGCTGGGCGCGCAGTATGAGTCCGAGATGGTATACCACTCCATCCTGGAACACCTCGAGAAACAGGGTGTCATCTTCCTGTCCATCGAGGATGGACTGCGCCAGCACCCGGACCTGTTCCGCGAATACTTCGGCACGGTCATCCCGATCGAAGATAACAAGTTCGCCGCGCTGAACAGCGCCGTCTGGTCGGGAGGATCGTTCGTTTACGTGCCGAAAGGCGTCAAGGTGGACTTGCCTCTGCAGGCTTACTTCCGCCTGAATACGGCCAATGTCGGTCAGTTCGAGCGCTCGCTGATTATCGTGGACGAAGGCGCGCAGGTGCATTATGTGGAAGGCTGCACCGCGCCCCAGTACACGACCGATTCTTTCCACTCCGGCGTGATCGAGATCATTGTCAAACGCGGGGCGCGCTCGCGCTACTCGACCATCCAGAATTGGTCCACGAATGTCTATAACCTGGTCACTCAGCGCGCCAAAGTCTTTGCCGACGGCACGCACGAGTGGGTGGACGCTAACCTCGGCTCCAAAGTCACCATGAAATATCCCTCCTGTTACCTGATGGAACCCGGCGCGCATGGCGAGATGCTTTCGATGGCATTCGCCGGCCCCGGCCAGCATCAGGATGCCGGTTCGAAGATGGTGCACTTCGCCCCCAACACCTCCAGCAAGGTCATTTCCAAGTCCATTTCCAAAAGTGGCGGGCGCGCCTCCTACCGAGGCCTGCTCAAGGTTTACAAGGGCGCGAAGGGCGTCAAGTCGAACGTGGTCTGCGACGCTCTCTTGCTCGACCCGCAATCGCGCACCGACACCTATCCATACATCGAGATTGACGAGGACGACGTGACCATCGGCCACGAGGCCTCGGTCTCGAAGGTGGGCGAGGAGCAGTTATTCTACCTGATGAGCCGCGGCCTTTCCGAGGAAGAAGCCACCACGATGGTTGTCTCCGGCTTCATCGAGCCGCTGGTCAAGGAATTGCCGATGGAGTATGCCGTCGAGATGAACCGGCTGATCCAATTGCAGATGGAAGGCTCGATAGGCTGATGGAAGAAAAACCCCGCCTCGTCGTCACCCGTTCCCGCCGGCCCGAGGCAGCCGTTCAGGTTTTTGCCTTCACCGCCGACACATTGCCGCTCGAAGGAGCGCTCAGGGATTTTCGTCTGCGCGCCCGTGAGACCTATCTCCGGCTTGCCATGCCATCGGTTACCGATGAGGCCTGGCGGCGAACCGACCTGCGCGGCCTGCCTGCCGGGACCTTGCGCCTGCCAGCCCCCGAAGCCCATCGTGACCTGCCGCGTGTCCCGGCGAAATTGCTCAAGCCGCTCGTTTCCCGCCAGCACGGCGGACAGGTTGTCCTGCTGCCGGGCGGTTCCCGCATGGAAATTGATCCTGCGCTCGAAAAACAAGGCGTTATCTTCACCGACCTGCAGACTGCCGAACGCGAGCATCCAGAATTAACCGCGAAACTCGCCGGGCAGATCGTCCGCCCGGAGGAGGGCAAGTTTGCCGCCCTGGCCTCGGCTTTTTCGCAGAATGGCGTTCTGCTGTATGTGCCCAAAGGTGTGACAGTGGAACAGCCGCTGCACAGCATCCTGTGGGGGCCAGGCGCAGGACTGGCGCATATTTCCCACCTGTTGATTTGGGTGGACGACGGCGCCTCGGCGACTTACGTCCATGAGACGGCTTCCCCGGACGAGGCCAACGCGTCCATGCACGCCGGCAGCCTCGAGGTCCGCGTGGGGAGCGGCGCTGCGCTCAAGTTCGTCGAGTTGCAGTCCTGGGGACGGCAGGTCTGGAATTTCACCCATGCCCGCGCCCAGGTCGAACGGGAAGGAACCCTGGACTGGATCTTCGGCGCGGTTGGTTCGAAACTGACCAAGACCTTTGCCGAAATTGATTTGGCTGGAGAAGGCGCTTCGGGGCGCATGTCTGGCTTCTATTTTGTGGACGGCAGCCAGCACCTCGATCTGGACACCCAGCAAAATCATCTGGCTCCGCATACCACATCCGACCTGCTCTACAAAGGCGCGCTGAAGGGCGCCAGCCGGACAGTCTGGCAGGGCATGATCTACGTTGCGTCCGGCGCACAGAAAACGGATGGCTACCAGGCCAATCGCAACCTCGTCCTGAGCCGCGACGCCCGCGCCGACAGCATCCCCGGTCTGGAAATCCTGGCCGATGACGTGCGCTGCACTCACGGCGCGACGGTCGGGAAACTGGAAGAGGAGCCGCTGTTCTATCTCAAGTCGCGCGGCATCCCACAGGTCGAGGCTGAGCAGTTGATGGTGGAAGGTTTCTTCGACCCCATCATGCAGCGCATTCCGTTCGAGGGTGTGCGCGAGCGTTTCCGGCAGGTCATCCACAGCAAAATGTCCGCTCAGTAAATTCGTAACGTTCAGGTCTTGCATTTTCCGTCGTTTAGCGCGAGAATAGGCCGCTTTACAGAAATTCGTTCACCGGTAGCAGGTTACCGAAATTCATTGAGCGATTTATCTTTACGGGGAGGCCCGATGTCTGTTTCTTACATGCGAGCACCGAGCTCGGAACATATCTTTGAAGTTGGTGAAACTGTCGAGGTATTTTGCGATCACGAGAAGAATAAAGACCGTGTCCGCGGCTGGATAAAAGGGATCATCGTTCAGGTGGACAACAAAATGGCGGCCGTCCAATTCCGCTCCAATGTCTTCCTGACGGACGGCTGGATGGTGCCCGATAAGATCCTGTGGTATCCGCTGACCTCCGAACATCTGCGCCCGCTGGGATCGGGCCGCAAGGCTGGCCGCAAGGAAATTCTGGAATACTAATGTCTCTCGACATCTCCCGCGTTCGCCAGGATTTTCCCATTCTGGGTCGTGAAATCCGCCCCGGCGTGTCGCTGGTATATCTCGATTCGACCGCCACCACGCAGAAGCCGCAGGCGGTGATCGACGCGATGGACGAATTCTATCGCCGCTCCAATGCCAATATTCATCGGGGCGTGCACACTCTGGCAGAGGAAGCCACGGCAATGTACGAAGCGGCGCGCGCAAAAGTGGCCCGCTTCGTGAACGCGGCCTCAGCGGAACAAATCATCTTTACCCGCAATACAACCGAAGCAATCAATCTCGTCGCTTATTCCTGGGGGCGTGCAAATTTGAAGAAGGGCGACCTGGTGGTGCTGACCGAGATGGAGCACCACTCCAACCTCGTCCCCTGGCAGATGCTTTCGGCGGAGCGCGGCGTGGACCTGGAATTTGTCCCCGTTATGGAGAATGGCCTGCTCGGCCTGGATGTTTACCCCTCCCTCCTGACGCGCACCCCGAAACTGGTAGCATTCACAGGCATGTCCAACGTCCTCGGGACGATCAACCCGGTGGCCGAGATGACCCGACTGGCGCACGAGGCTGGGGCGGTGGTCCTAGTGGACGGGGCGCAATCCGTCCCGCACCTGCCGGTGGACGTGCAGGCTCTGGATGTGGATTTCCTGGCTTTCTCGGCCCACAAGATGCTCGGTCCGACCGGCATCGGTGTGTTGTATGGTAAGAAGTCCCTGTTGGAGGCCATGCCCCCCTTCTTGGGCGGCGGCGATATGATTAAAACTGTCCACTTGCGGAGTTTCCTCCCGAACAGCCTCCCGCACAAGTTCGAGGCCGGCACACCCGCCATCGCCGAAGCCGTCGGTTTTGGGGCTGCGGTGGAGTATCTCGAAACCGTCAGTATGAGTGCGGTGGCCGCCCATGAACAGGTGGTCATCTCCTATGCCCTAGAGAGGCTGGAAGAGATACCTGGGGTGAAAGTCTTTGGCCCGCCTGCGGATAAAAAAGGCGGCGTGGTCGCCATCACGCTCGAAGGGGTCCATCCACATGATGTGGCGCAGATTCTGGATGGGAGCGGCATCGCCGTCCGCGCCGGGCATCACTGTGCCCAGCCGCTGCATGAAAAGTTCGGCATCCCAGCCACCACGCGCGCCAGTTTCTATCTCTACTCGATGAAAGAAGAAGTGGATAGACTTGTGGATGGCATCTACCAGGTCAAGAAAATATTTGACTGACGATACTTGACACTGGAACACTTGACACTGGAACACTCATTTATGGAAGACCTCTACCGCGAAGTCATCATTGACCATTATAAAAATCCCCATTACCGCGGGCATCTCGACCCGCACGATATCCGCTTCGAGGACGATAATCCCTTATGCGGCGACCATATCGAGATCACCTTGCGCCTGGACGGCGACGGCAAGGTGGCTGACGGCCGCTTCGACGGAAAAGGCTGCGCCATCTCGCAGGCCTCTGCAGACATGCTGATCGAGTCTGTAATTGGCAAACCGTTGGAGGAAGTCAAAAAACTAAGCAAGCAGGACATCCTCGATCTGCTTGGCATCGAACTCGGCCCGGTGCGCCTGAAATGCGCCCTGCTCTCGCTCAAAGTGCTCAAGGCCGGAGTTTATGGCCTGGGTGAGGCTTCTGACGATTTGGTCGCATAATTCATGACAACCGCCCGGGTGGGAATATCCCATGTTTGATTACACCAAGATCGAAGAAAATAAAGCCGAGTTTGTAAAAATCGTTCCAGCGAGCGAACTTCCGCCAGGTGAGCGCTTGTTCGTGGAGGTGAGCGGTAAACCGATCGTCCTCCTTAATATCGCCGGGCAACTCTTTGCTATTGGTGACGTTTGCACGCACGATAACGGTCCGCTGGGTGATGGGGAACTGGAAGAAAACGAAATCATCTGTCCTCGCCACGGGGCGCGCTTCGATGTTCGTAACGGAAAAGTCATGGGTCTCCCCGCTGTCGTGGATGTTCCGGCTTACCCGCTGCGGGTGGTGGATGGGATGATCGAGATCGGAATACCGAAAGAATAAAACAAGATATAGAAAAGTAAAAAGGCAGCGACCATCGAAATCGCTGCCTTTTGTTTTTTTGGTTTTTGCTTTTTACATTTCTGCCAGTTTTCTCACGCCGTCCCGGTACGTCACCGCGATCAACGAAAGGTGAATGACATTTATCAGGAAAGCCGCCACAACCAGCGCGAAGGGCATCAGGAAACACAATACCACAGTAAAGTAGAACGCATAAGCAACCCAGATCAATGCCATGCTGATGCCGTACTGGAGGACCAGCGCCAGCAGGAAACCGCTGAAATTGGCTTTCAAGATCGGCCACCATTCCTTGACGCGGAACGCAGCGCCGAACTCACCCTTGGCAATCAAGTGGCCCAATGCAGGCGGCATGAACAAGCCTGCCACTGCCAGCAGCAAGAATCCAATCATGATTACCAGCATCCCGCCAAACATGGCTGCCATACCGCCGAGTACGAATTCTGGTCCCATCGTTTCCGGCGCCGTATAAAACCGGGGATCGAACATGAAGGCGAAATTCCCCGCGAACATGGTCATATAACCGGCTACCAGTGTCAGGATACCCGGAAGCGAATAGAGCGCCGACGCACCCAGCAGTTTGATGCCGTCCGAGAAGAACAGTCCCCAGTCGGCCCACTCCGGCATTTCCGGGTCTTCGTCTTGCAGGATGACCCGTTTGGCAATCTGCCCCGCGTACCCATAGATGGGAACAAGCGGCACGATGGGAATGATGAAATTTGCCAGGTTCAAGGCTGACCCGACGAGAAGTTTAATGCCCCAACCTTTGCCCCTGAACGGAAAATAGACAACTTTCTTGACGCCTTCGAGAGATGCAGTGGAAGTCATTTTGGCCTTCCGGGTGATGTTTTGAGGATTATAACAGACTGCGGACTTCTGCCTCGATCCGTTCTACCGCCTCAGCGAGCGCCGCCTGGACCTGTGGGCTGAGTCCCGCTCCGGTTGCGAATTGCTCCCCGACGATTCCAATCAGGGTGACGCGCACATCCGTCAGCCAGGGATAGAGAGACCGCCCCAAGTGCAGCGTCTCGGCCACGCCCCAGCCGTGCGCAGACCCGGAGCCGGGGGTGAACGCGGCCAGGTCGTCCGGTCCGAGGCGGGTCAGTGTCCCGGCGGGAGCGGAGGCGTGGACCGCGTCCACGAGGATGGCTGCGTCCATGTCTTCTAGCAGATCGAGCAGGGTCAGCCCCGGCAGTTCGGCCAGTTCCACGCGGACGGTTCGAGCCGTCTGCGGATATTTCTCCTGCCAGAGTCGGACCGCCTCCAGCCCGGCAGCGTCGTCTCCGCGCAAAGTTTGGCCGAGGCCAATGACGATGATATTCATAGGATTGTAGGTCACGCATTCTGCGTGACATTGGCTCCAAATCGTCCCGCTAAAAGCGGAACCTACTCTCTGTTCTCGACCTTCAATTTCAGGAAATGCGTGGCGCACGAGATGCACGGGTCGTAGGCGCGCACCAGGTGCTCGGCTGTGAGGGTGGCTGTTTCATGCTTCATTTTCACCAATTGGGGTGCGATGGCAAACAAGTCTGCCTCGATGCGCGGCAGGTTTTGGGCGGTGGGAGGGACGATGCGGGCGAATTGGACACGTCCCTGGTCGTCAATTTTGTAGCGGTGATAGAGCAGGCCGCGCGGCGCCTCGCTCATCCCGCAGCCCTCCCCGGCTTTGAGTTTTAATTGCACATGGGCGGGACCGGTGGGATTGTAAGACTTTACTAGCGCAATGGCCTCCGCGTAGAAATGCGCCAGTTCGATAGCACGGGCGATCAGGCTCTTGTAGGGATTCTTGAGCGGTAGTTGCAGTTGGGTTTCTTTCAGTGCCTGCTTTGCTTCAGGCATCAACTGCTCATGGTTAAGGTTCAAACGCGCCAGCGGACCGACGAGATAATGTCCGCCTTCAACCGTGTGGCTGTGCAGGGCGTTGGAGTGTTGGACGTGCTCTTCGAGATAGCGGGTTTCATATTCCTGCACCGGCAATTGGCTGCCCTTCGACGACCAGACATCGCCCCTCATCACACCGTACTCTTCGGGATGGTGGATGGCGACGAATTCGTAGTCAATTTCCAGGTCCGGGTAGGGCAGGCTGAGTGACCAGTTCACCGCCTCTTTGGCACTCTCCAGCGCCCATTCCAATTCGGGCAAGAGCGCCTGGATGGAATCCGCCTCCGGCCAGCGATACCAGCCGCCCACGCAGGCGTTGACCGGATGGACCGAGCGCCCGCCGATGGCTTTCAGGATTTCGTTGCCGATCCTCTTCATCCGCAGGGCGTTCTTGACAACCTCCGGGGCGACGGCAGCCAGGTCGAGGGCGGAGGGAACGTCGAGCAGGTCGGGGGCCTGGAGCATGTAGATGTGCAGGGCGTGGCTCTCGATGAACTCGCCGCAGTACATCAACCGCCGCAGGGCGTAGACCTCCGGGCTGATTTCGATGCCCAGGGCGGCCTCGAGGGCCGTGACCGAACTCATCTGGTAAGCCACCGGGCAGATGCCGCAGATGCGGGCGGTGATGTCGGGCACTTCCTGGAGGAAGCGGCCCACCAGGAAGCCCTCGAAGAAGCGCGGCGGCTCGTAGATGTCGAGGCGGATTTCGACCGCCTTGCCGTCCTTGACGCCGATGTAAAGGCCGCCTTCGCCTTCCACGCGCGCCAGGGCCGGGACTTCGATGTTCTTCATTTTCCCTCCTTTTCGGTGGAGAGATTCAAGGCAGCCTCGGCAGCCGATTTGAAAGCCGGGGCGTGGCTGCTGAAACTGCGCAGCAGGCCGGCGGTCTCGTTGGGATAACGGTCGAGAGGCACCATGCTGTTCACCAGCGCGCTGAAATTGGCAACGCTGGAGGGGCCGAAACACCCATAGCAGCCGCGCCCGTTGGCCGGACACAGCGCCCCGCACCCGCCGTGGACGACCGGCCCCAGGCAGGGGGTCCCGTGCGCCACCGCCACGCAGACGAGGCCGCGGCGTTTGCATTCCAGGCAGACCGGGCTGGGCGGGAAATTCGGCTTTCGGTTCTGGAGCAGGGCGGCGATGACCTCGATCACTGTGTATTTGTTGACCGGACAGCCCCAAATGGACAGATCCACCGGGACGTTCTCGGCGATGGATGTGGAGGTCTCCAGGATTTTCAGGTATTCGGGATGCGGGTAAACGGTCTGGGCGTAATCCCGGACATTGGCAAAATTGCGCAGCGCCTGGATGCCGCCGGCCGTGGCGCACGTCCCCAGGGCAATCAGGTACTTGCACTCGGCGCGCACTTCCTGGATGCGTTCGACTTCGTGCGGGGTGGTGATCGAGCCTTCGACCAGGCCGATGTCGTACGGGCCCGGTTTCACGGTCCGGGTGGCTTCGAGGAAGTAGGAGATGTCCACGGCAGAAGCCAGGTCGAGCAGTTCGTCTTCCAGGTTGAGCAGCGACAACTGGCAGCCGTCGCAGGAGGAAAACTTGTACACGGCTACTTTTGGCTTGGGGGTGATTTTGGGAGTGAGGGTCATTCGGTGTTTCTCCTGAAATTGGAGTGTGGACTTCAGTCCGCAAATTCCGCAGGCTGAAGCCTGCACTCCAATATTTTAATATTCCTCTACGTTGAAGATCGGCTCGAGGGCGCTGAAGGGGAAGACCGGGCCGTCTTTGCAGATGAAGTATGTACCTTGCTGGCAGTGTCCGCAGGCGCCCTGGCCGCACTTCATATTGCGTTCGAGCGAGACGAAGATCTGGTCGCTGGGAATGCGGCGCGCCAGGGCCTCGTAGATGACGAAGCGCATCATGATCTCCGGGCCGCAGGTCAGGACGGCGGTCCTGCGCGGCTCGACCCGGAAGTGATAAAAAAGCATCGGGACGACGCCAACGCGCCCATTCCAGGATTCATCGCCGCGGTCAACGGTCACCTGCACGTCAATATCCGCGGCCTTCCAGGTTTCGTATTCGGTCGGGTACATCAAATCCTTGGGCGTGCGCGCACCGTAGAGCAGGGTGACTTTCCCATAGTCTGCCCGGTGGCGTATGATGTGGTAAACGGCGCCTCGCAGGGGCGGCAGGCCGATCCCGCCGCAGGCGATGACCATGTCCATGCCGTGGATTTGGTCCAGCGGCCAGGCCGTGCCGAACGGCCCGCGCAGGCCGACCACGTCGCCGACCTTCATCCTGCTGACCGCTTTTGTGACGTTGCCCACGTGCCGGATGGTATGGATCACCAGCCCGTTGCTGCTCGCGCCGTCGGAACTCATCGAAATGGCCGCCTCGCCGTAACCGGGGACGTAAAGCATGTTGAATTGGCCGGGGAGGAAATGGTAGCGTTCGCGGACCTCGGGGTCTGTGAATTTCAAGTGATAAGTGCTTATCCCCTCGGCTTCGGGGATGATTTTGACGATCTTGGCCCAGTGGGGCAAGAGCAATTTGCTGGCGTAACCGGCCTCGTGACCAGTGGCATTTATTTCCGTCGGGAGGATCGTCATTTCCCGGCCTCCCGTCGGATGGCGGCGGCTTCCTCGGTCAGGTCAATCTTAGCCGGGCACCAGGTGATGCAGCGTCCGCAGCCCACGCAGCCCGAGACGCCGAACTGGGCGCGCCAGGCGCCCAGTTTGTGCGTCAGCCACTGGCGATAGCGGGAACGGATGCTGGGGCGGGTGTTGCCGCCATAGACGTAAGAGTAGTTCGGGTTGAAACACGAGTCCCACAGGCGCTCGCGGCGGGTATTCTGGCCGCTGATGTCCACCATGTCAGTCGCGTCCCAGCAGAAGCAGGTCGGGCAGACCTGGGTGCAGTTGGCGCACGACAGGCAGCGTTTCCCGACCTCGTCCCAGCGTTCGGCCTCCAGGTTGTCCATCAACAATTCGGGCAGGCCGTCGGTATCCAGCCTGCGGGTGATGGACTCGGCGGCGCGCGTCAGGGCCTGTTCGGCGGTATCCTGCATGAATGCGGACGGCAGGCTGTAGGTCCGGGAGGCGAGGAATGAGCGCCCCAGTTCCGAGCCGATTTCTACCAGGAAGGCGTCGTCCAGTTCAGTCAGGCACAGGTCGAAGCCGGCGCGATGCCGCGGCCCGCTGCCCATCGAGGTGCAGAAGCAGGTCGAGTCCGGGTCGAGGCAGTTGACGGCGATGATGAACAGCCCTTCGCGGCGGGCTCGATAGATGGGATCGTAGAAATCGGGGCGCAGGAAAACCTTATCCTGGACAGCGATGGCAGCCAGTTCGCAGGCCCGCACGCCGACGAAAGCGTAGCGCGGGGCAGGTTCGTCATTTTCCTTGAGTTGCCACTTTCCATGGTTGACTGCCTCGAAGAGCAGGTGACGGGGAGGAAAGAGGAATTGTTTCCAGGATTGGCCGGCGGGGATGAAGTCGAAGTAGCGCTCTTTCCCTGTGCGGTGGATACGATAAGAACCGGGAACCTGTTCGCTGAGAATGCCGCGCGGCAGGTCGTTCAGGCCTTCGATCTCCTTGTAAACAATGCTTTCGTCCTGGAGGCGCGGGCCGACGGTCCGATAGCCGTTCTGGCGCAGGTCGGCCAGGAGGGCGTCCAGTTCGGGTTTGGGAAGGGCAACCGTGCTTCCGGTGGTCAGTGGGGCGTCGAGCATGCTTGTTCTCCGATAAAATTGTCTGCCAATAAATTTATCTGCCGTGGTTCGGCGTATCCGGCAATTGTACCCTTGAGTTGGCAAACGGCGCAATTTTAGCACGTTTCAGTATAATTTGTACTAAATTTCACAAATTGACGCCAGTGCGTTCCATCCTTTTCGCGCTGCGAATTGTCATCCGAAAAGGGTGACGTAAAATGTGCTAAAATGCTTGCCAGTAACCGGAGAGAATTTCCATGAAAACCATCATCCCGCCCGTCAAAGGCACGCGCGATTTCTACCCTGAACAGATGGCCGTGCGCAACTGGCTCTACAACACCGTGCGCCGGGTTTCCGAATCCTTCGGCTACCAGGAATTCGAAGCGCCCATCCTCGAGCCGCTCAGCCTGTACGCCGCCAAGTCGGGCGAGGAACTGGTCAAGAAGCAATCCTATGTCTTCACCGACCGGGGCGGGGACGAAATCACCCTGCGCCCGGAGTTGACCCCGTCGCTGGCGCGCATGATCGCCCAGAAGCAGGGCGAACTGACCTTCCCGGCGCGCTGGTGGTCGTTCGGTCCCTTCTGGCGCTACGAGAAGATGCAGCGCGGCCGCAGCCGGGAGTTCTTCCAGTGGAATATTGACATGCTGGGAGTCAACTCGCCTGAGGCGGACGCCGAACTGGTCGCCATCGCGGCGGCCTTCCTGCGGGCAGTCGGCCTTTCCCCGGAGAAAGCCCGCATCCTGGTCAACAACCGCCGCCTGATGGAAGCCGAGTTCGACGCCCTGGGCATCCCGCCCGAAAAGAAAGGCGAGGTCGGCGGGCTGGTGGACCGCCGCGAGAAGATGGATCCGGCCGCCTGGGAAGCCTACGCAGGCGAAATCGGCCTGACCCCCAAGCAACTCGACGGGTTGAAATCCCTGCTCGCCGATGGCGAGCGCTGGCGCAAGTCCGAGGAACTCGTCCGTTTCTTCGCCGCCCTCGAAGCCCTGGGCGCGGCTGAATACGTCCGTTTCGACGCGAACATCATGCGCGGCCTGCTCTACTACACGGGCACGGTCTTCGAGGCCTTCGACATTTCCGGCCGCGTCCGGCGCGCCATCCTGGGCGGCGGGCGCTACGACAACCTGCTGGCCGACGTGGGCGGCGAACCGCTCTCCGGCGTCGGCTTCGCGATGGGGGATGTAGTCATCGGCATCATCCTGGAGGAATTGGGTTTGGTCCCAACGCTCCCCGTTACCCCGGCACCGGTCTTGGTGACGGTCTTCTCCGCGGACCTGTTGCCTGCTTCCCTCAAACTGGCCGCCGACCTGCGCTCCGGCGGGCTCAACGCAGCCTGCTATCCGGAGCCGGCCAAATTGCCCAGACAGTTCAAGTATGCCGACCGGATGGGGATGAAAGTTGTGCTGGTGCTCGGTCCCGACGAGGCCGCCGCCGGGAAAGTGACCGTGAAAGACCTCGCCAACGGCACACAGGAAACCCTCCCCGCTGGGCAGATGCTGGCGGGCGTCCGCAAAATCCTTGAAAGGGGCTAGCCCCGGTGGTATAATCCGCCCGCTTTCAAGATGGTGCCCATAGTTCAATGGCGGAACGTCTGACTGTGGATCAGAAGGCTGCGGGTTCGACCCCCGCTGGGCACCCCAAGGACTCCCTCGAGAAGGGAGTCTTTTTTTATAAGGACGGAGAATCCAGACTTCCATGCGCAATTGTGTGAAAATTGTTGTATACTTTTGTTTTCCCTAATGTTGGGGAAATGGAAATATGCACCGTCAAATTTCAAAAGAACGCACCCGCAAGGAAATAATCGACCCGCAATTGGAAAGAGCCGGGTGGTATCTCCACGATCAGTCGAAGGTAAAGATCGAAACACCTGTGGATGGGTACGATGCCGAGCCTTGGAAATGATATATAATTTTCCAAAGGGGCACAGTCCCCGTGCCCAGGGCGACGGAAAAGTGTCCCGAAGGGGTACGTCGCCCCCTACTACGCGAGCACGGTCTGCCTGGCGGGTGTGGGGGAGGGTGAGGGGCATAAATACAGTATTTTTTTTCAGGGTAAACGATGATATAATCCTTCTACATCTACCCCAGGAGCGACGGGTTCCAGGCGCCAATCCTTATCGTCGGGCTGGCGCCTTTTTTGTTGCAATTCGAGATAGGAGAAACATATGGATTTCCGCGCAGGCGATACGGTCATGCACTGGACATACGGATTGGGTGAAATTCTCCGGTTGGAGGAGCGCGCCTTGTCCGGTCAGAAGGCGCTGTATTATGCTGTCAAGCTCGGCGATCTGACCGTCTGGGTGCCGGCCGACAACAAACTGGCGAGCCGCCTGCGTCCCCCGACCTCGCAGGCCGGGTTCAAAAACCTGCGCGCCATCCTGTCTGGTCCAGGCGAGCCGCTCCCGGACGACCGCCAGGAGCGCAAGGTCCTCCTGTCGGAGCGATTGAAAGACGGCCGCGCCGAGTCACTTTGCCGGGTGATCCGTGACCTGACCACCTACCGGCAAGTCCGGCCATTGAACGACAATGATCAGGCGCTCATGAAGCGTGCGCAGAATGCGCTGCTGGGGGAGTGGGGTTTTACCATGTCTCTCACACCCGCACAGGCCGAATCAGAACTGCACCACCTGCTGGCCTCCGGCGCTGGCGGAGAATGAGGAATACCATGCTATCCGATGAGAAACTAACCATCCTGCGGGTGTTGGAGAACTTTGCCCGCACGGGGGATGTCAGTGATAAACTGGCCAAGGTAATCCGCCTGCCAAACGACAAGACCAGCACCCTGGAACAGGTAAGTGGGGAGGACCGCACTGTCCTGTTGGACGAATACCGCCTGGAGGGTAAAATCTTCTGGGCTGCTTACAGCGAGCGCACCCGGAGCGTCTACTTGAGCGCCGTCACCGGGTATTAGGGCGCTCACTAGAGGGATTAACAAGACCTCGCTCTGGGCGGCGTCCCCGCCGCCGAGGCCTGCCCTGAGCCAGTCGAAGGGACGGCGGCTAGAGCGGTTATATTAATGGTTCTTCTGGATTGTCCCTCCTCTTATCTAACAAGGGATTAATAAAAACACCCCCGCCTCCTGCTTGGGACAAGAGGCGGGGGTGTTGCGTTGAGTCATGGGGTGGTCACATATTGAGATATTTCAAGGCCTCATAGACCAGCATGGCCGGCCAGACGATGCCCTTGAGGAAGCCCAGCACACCCATCCAAAACGTAGTTGCATGACCGATATAATAGATCCAGGCGCCGATCAGCCCGAACCCATAGACAGCCTCGGAAGCGCTGCGGTAATAAACGGGTTTCCGTTTGCGGGTTTCCGGTTTGTTGGAATTCGATTCGGTGGTCATTGGTTTCTCCTTTGGAAGAAAGCGTTTTGGAATTCGGATTCGCCACAGATAAACACGAATGGACACAGATATTCTGATGAATGCACCAGGAATTTCGGTTGTTTTTCAACTATCAGTGTTTATCTGTGGCTTTTATCCAAACACTTTTAAAGGTTGTTTTCAATGCAATATACGTCTCTGGAGCGACCAGGGTTGCCACCAATCGGGCGCAGGCTAATGGTTTTCTCTCACGCCGAACGCCCAGTCGAAGTCTGTGCCCAGGCTGGCGGCGCGGTAGGTGCGCTCGTCGGCGAGAGACAGGCGGGAGGCGCTTTCGGGGGAGATGAGCGGGATGGACCTGAGGCTGTAGAGGCGTTTCGAGATTTGAGCAATGCCGGCCTCGCTCCACATCCAGTCGGGCGTGAAGCGGCTCAGGTCAAGGGGACGCGTGTAACCGCGCAGGGACTTCTGCTTGTCGACGCTGAAGTAGAAGTCGAAGTAGGACATCGCCAGTTCGCGCAGGGACCGGTAGACCGGTTCGCGCGAGCGCAGGACTGGGTAATTCGACTTGGCGAGGCAGCCCCAGCGTCCATCCAAGCGATAGAGCGCCAGCACGTGGTCATCGTCCATGCCGGGAGCAGGCACAAGGTCCAGGACGAGCGGGAGGTGGCCGAGGCGGCTGAGCGCCAGGACGGCGAAGATGCCGCCGTCGAGACAGTGCCCCTGGTGGTCGGTCATCAAGCGCAGGGGCGAGCGGTCGAGTTCCTCGGCGATGTAGGGCATTTCGTCCAGGTAAGCCTGGATAAGAGCCGGGGAGGCCAGGGCACGGAATTGTTTCAGTAAAACGGGGGAAAGACGGCGCTCGAATTCCAACAAGTTTCGCATAGGCACTCCTGTGACTTTTATCGGTTCCTCAAGTATAACGGATGATTTTATAAAAATCCTCCCCCTAACTGGGGGAGGCGCTGCCCTGAGCTGAAGCCCTGAACACATTCGCTTCACTCAGTGTAAACTCCGCGAAGGGACAGTCGCAAGGGACGAGGTGTGATCACTTCTCCACCATCCAGCAGGCCACCTGGTGGTTCTTCCCAATCGTTTTGAGCTGCGGCTCTTCCTCCTTGCAGCGATCAATCATGATGGGGCAGCGCGGGTGGAAACGACAGCCGGAGGGCGGACGCAAGGGGCTGGGCACGTCGCCATCGAGTAGAATGCGTTTCTTGGCGCGAGCAGCATGCGGGTCCGCGACCGGGGCGGAGGAGATCAGCGCCAGGGAATAGGGATGCTGGGGATGCTCGTAGAGTTCGTCCTTGCTGCCCAGTTCGACGATCTTCCCCAGGTACATCACTGCCACACGGTCGCAGACGTGGCGCACCATGCTCAGGTCATGGGCGATGAAGAGGTAGGTCAGGCCGAAGCGATCCTGCAACTCCTCCAGGAGATTGACCACCTGGGCCTGGATGGAGACATCGAGGGCGGAGATCGGTTCGTCGCAGACGATGAACTTGGGATCGGAGGCGAGGGCGCGCGCCACGCCGATACGCTGGCGCTGACCGCCGGAGAACTCATGCGGGAAGCGGTTGATCTGGCGCGGGCTGAGGCCGACCAGTTCCATCAGTTGCTGGACGCGTTGCGTGCGTTCTTTTTCGGTCTTGAGTAGATTGTGGATGCGCAGGGGCTCGCTGATGATGGCACTCACCGTCCAACGCGGGTTGAGCGAGGCAAAGGGGTCCTGGAAGATCATTTGCATCTGCTGACGCATGCGTTTCACTTCCAGGTCGGCGGTTAATTTGAAACCCAGCTTGGCCAGGGCGTAACCGCCGCCAGCGCCGATGGCGGTTGCCCCAAAAGTAATAGCGGAAGCCAGCAAAGGACCGCCGCCGAAGCGTAAATTAAGATAAACTGCCGGGATACCGGCGGCAGCCGCGCAAGTCAATGCGCAAACATCAGAGAGTAATTGATGCTTGCCTGCTTTTTTCTCCAATAAGGTCAATTCGGCGTTGTTGAAGACGACTTTCCCGGAGGTGGCTGGATACAGCCCCAGGATAGTGCGTCCGGCGGTGGTCTTGCCGCAGCCCGATTCGCCCACCAGACCGAGGGTCTGCCCCGCCTCGATGGAGAAGGAGATGCCGTCCACGGCACGCACCTGTCCGATGACGCGCTGAAAGACGAGTCCCTGCGTGACGGGAAAGTACTTGACGAGGTTTTCTACTGCCACCAGAGGTTGTGTGCTCATCGCGGTTTCCCTGTCCTGACATCCGCCCAGCAGGCCATGTAATGACCGGGCGCGACCTCTACCAGGAGCGGGTTTTCGACCCGGCAGCGGTCGAAGGCTAGTTCGCAGCGCGGCGCGAAGGGACAGCCATGCGGTTTCACCAGCAAGTTGGGCGGCGCGCCAGGGATGGATTTCAGACGATGGGTGCGGCGCTTGTCCACGCGCGGCAGGGCGGCCAGGAGCGCCAAAGTGTAGGGGTGAAGCGGGTGGTCGTAGAGTTCGTCTACGCTGGCCTCCTCGACGATGTAACCGGCATACATGACGATGACGCGTTCGGCCAAGCCGGCTACCACGCCCAGGTCGTGGGTGATCCAAATCAGTGAAAGTTTTACCTGTTCACGCAAACGAATCATCAATTCCACAATCTGTGCCTGGATGGTGACGTCCAGGGCGGTCGTGGGTTCATCAGCGATAAGCAGGCTGGGATTACAGGCCAATGCCATGGCGATCATGGCGCGCTGGCGCATGCCTCCCGAGAACTGATGCGGGTAAGCGTCCAACCGACGCGCCGCGTCAGAGATGCCCACCCTGATCAGCATTTCGATGGCACGGGCATTGGCCTCCTCCTCGCTGGTATTGACGTGACATTTGAGCGACTCGGTTATCTGATAGCCAATGGTCAGGACCGGGTTGAGGGAGGTCATCGGGTCCTGGAAAACCATGCTGATTTCCTTGCCGCGAATATTATGTTCCATGTCAAAATCGCTGAATTTCAGCAGGTCCTTTCCCCGGTAGAATGCTGTTCCGCTGGCGATATCTGCCGGAGGTGTGGGCAAGAGACGCAAGACTGACATCATGGTAACAGATTTCCCACAGCCGCTTTCGCCCACTACGGCCAGGGTTTCACCCTCGTCCAGGTGGAAGGAGACTCCATTGACGGCATAGACAGTACCCTCTGCGGTGTGAAAACGGGTGATCAGGTCGTTGACTTGGAGGATGGCGGTCATGGCGTATGCTCCTACACTGCCCGGCTGCGCGGATCGAGAGCATCGCGCAGTCCGTCGCCTACGAAGTTGATGCTCAAGACGATGAGAAGGATTAATAAGCCGGGGAAGAGCCACAGCCAATAAATGCCCTGGTCAATGTAGTTGTATGCGCCTTCGAGCATATTTCCCCAGGTGGCCGTTGGAGGTCGGACGCCCAGGCCGAGGAAACTGATGTAGGCCTCGAGTGTGATGGCGTTGGCAATGCCCAACGTGGCGGCAACGACGATCGGAGCGATGCTGTTGGGCAGGATATGACGGAAGATGATGCCCCAGGTGCCGGTCCCGGTGGCCCTGGCTGCCAGGATAAATTCATTCTCCTTGATGGATAGGAACTGGGCGCGCACGATGCGGGCGGTATAAGGCCAGGCGGTCAGGCCGATAATCAGAATGATGACAATCACACTCCCGCTAAACTCCCGCCCGAGGATATTAATATTTGGAACTGCGCCGCCAAAGAACTTCGCCATTACCAGCAAGAGAAATATTTGCGGAACGATGAGCACGGCTTCCGTCAGGCGCATCAGCAGGCTGTCCAGCCAGCCGCCGAAGTAGCCGGTGAGGGCACCGATAACAACCCCGACCATGATTTCCACGATCATGGCAGTCAGGCCGATGAGGAGCGAGATCTGCCCGCCATAGACAGTGCGGGCTAGGATGTCACGTCCGATGGTATCGGTGCCGAAGGGGTGTTCGCTGGAGGGGGGTTGCAACTTGATGCTCAGGTCGTTGTAATTAGCATATTCTTCCGTGAAAATAAAGGCGCCGCCGATACAATACAAAACCAAGAAGACGAGGGTGACCATGCCGCCAACCGCCATTTTGTGCCGCCGGAATCGTCGCCAGGCCAGTTTACTAAGACTTAGGACGGGCGTTTCGATTTCGTCCGGAGCAGAGACAGGCCGAAGGTCAGGAGTGCGTTGTTTTACCATGTTGAAGTCTCCTACTGGTAACGAATGCGCGGGTCCAGCCAGGCGTAGAGCACGTCGGTGATGATTTGAAATGTGATAACAGCAAAGGCAATCAACATCATAATGCCCATGACGACCGGTGTGTCTGCGCGGGAGACGTGGTCAATGAAGAGTCGCCCCATCCCGGGCCAGGCAAAGATGCGCTCGGTGACGACCGCACCGCCCAGAAGGAAGGGTAGATCAAGGCCAACCACCGTGATGATTGGCAGGGAGGCGTTCTTGAGAGCGTGGATGAAAACAATCGAACGGCGCGGCAGCCCTTTGGACTTGGCAGTACGGATGTAGTCCTGACCGAGGGCCTCCAGCATAGTGCTGCGCACATAACGGCTGTTGGCCGCGAAACTGGTGATAGCAATCGTGATGACCGGAAGGACCATGTGCCAGGCCACTTGCCAGACAGACTTGCCAGCCTGTGGGTCGAACATTCCCACTGTCGGCAGATAGGGCAACCCCCAGGCTTTGAAATTGACAGCAAAAATGTACATCAGCCCCAAAGCAACAAAAAAGATCGGCATGGAATAACCAATGAAAGATAAGGCCGTAACCACATTATCCATCAGGGAGTATTGGCGCAGGGCTGCGTAGATACCGATCAGGAGCGAGCCGAACAGGATGACGACTTCAGCCGTCAGCATCAGCAGGAGCGTATTGGGCAGGCGTTCCATAATGACTTCCATGGCCGGCTCGCGATTGACCAGTGAATAGCCGAAATCGCCGCGCAGGACACCCTTGCGGATGCCGGGCGTTTCGGCAACCCCATCGCCGTCCAAGTCTATCTTTGTCCAATCATTGCCAATGAGCCAATATAAATATTGGACGATAACGGGTTTATCCAATCCCAACTGGCGGGTGAGGCGCGCCCGGTCTTCTGAACGGGTCATGGTTCGACCGCCCATGGTGGCGAGCGGGTCACCCATATTCTGCATCATCACGAATAGAAGCAGGCTGATGAGGAACAAGAGGGGGATGGCTTGCAGAAAACGCCGGAGGATATAACGTGTCATGACGATTCGACTTTCGATTACGTTATGGGTGGGATTCCGAAAGGCGATGCCCGGCGGAATCCCACCCTGTCAGAATCTATTACAGACTGAGGCGGGACTTATGGAATGTCCCATTCGGCAATGTTAGAGAACGGCGTCACACCCGAGAGTTGTACACCCGATACGCGTGAACTTACCGCCCAGATATCCGGGTCCTGCCAGATGCCGAGCCAGTAAACCTGCTCGTACATGATGCGGCTGATCTCATGGAATGTGGCCACCCGCTCCTCGAAGACCATCTGGGTCTTCTGTAGGGCGAACAGGTCGTTCAATTCCTGGTCACAGATGTACTGCCAGTTCGAGCCCTGAGGCGACTCGTCGCTGGGGATTTCGCTACACAGCCAGTAGGCAGTATCCGGGTCGGGGAAGCCGCCAGGCAAGTCAGACCATTCGGCGATATCGTAGTCGCCAATCGCCACCGGGCCGCCGTCGCCATAGGAGCCAAACAGGATGTCCGAGTCGTAGTTGATCAGTTCGATGCCCACCCCAACCTGGGCAAGTTGTTGTTGAATGACAGCCTGCGTATCCAAGCGCACGTCGCGGTTATTGGTGACGTAGCGCAAGATGAGTTCCACGCCGTCCTTGTCCCGTGTACCGTCACCGTTCGAATCGATCCAGCCGGATTGATCGAGCAGATCATTGGCCATGGCTTGGTCAAACGGATATGGCGCGAGATCAGGATCAGCCCACGGAGAACCATCCCAGAAGGTGGCGGCCGGGACAGTCTTGTCGAGCAGCAGGTCGCGAGTGATTACAAAGCGATCGGTGCCATAGGCCAGCGCCTGACGGACAAGGACATCCAGCATGGCAGGATGCGCGTTCGCTCCCAGATTCAAGTACCATCCCTCATTGTAGCCGGAGAAGACTTTGATGACGGAAAGGCCGCCGTCTTCGAGGGTTGGGATGTCCGGGTAGGCAATGAATATGCCGATGTCTCCATCGCCGGAGGTGAGGGCAGCAATCTGTGCGGCGTCATCCGGCACGATGCGGACGAAGATCTCATCCACAAGGGCCGGTTCGCCCCAGTAATTCTCATTGCGGACGAAGCGCAGGAACGATCCGGATTCCCATTCGGCAAAATTGAACGGCCCTGAGCCAACCGTTGGGGCATTGTTCCACTCGGCATTATCGAGCGTGCCTTCGGCATCGAAGACGGGCTGGAGGACGTGTTTGGGTAGGAGCCCGTGGAAGAAGTATAGCCACGGGGCGAAGGGTTCGGCAAAGGTCACAACCACTGTCTGCGCATCCAGCGCCTCGACACTGGCGGCCTCGCTGTAGGGATAGGCGGAGGCGACAGTATTGGTGGGGGCGATTGCCATTTCCCAGGTGAAGACGAAGTCATCGCTGGTGATGGGTTCGCCATCCGACCAGAAGATGTCGTCGCGCAGGTTCAGGGTCAGTACGGTACCGTCGGCTGAAATACCACCATTCTCCATGCTTGGCATCTCTGTGATCAGCACCGGGTAGGGATTGTTATTCTCATCGTATTCCCAAGCCCAGTGATTCCAGAGTTGCTGGAGGATGGCTGAGAAATACATGTTGGTATAGTGCAGATTGAGTGTTTCCGGTTCCTGCGTGAAGATGAATGTAACCACCTTGTTCTCCCCCCCGCCTGAGGGTACGCAGGCCGAAAGCAGGAGCACCGCACTGACCAGGATAGCTACAACGGTATAGATCAAATTACGCTTCATGCGAACTCTCCTCCTTGCTTCATAAGTGAAAAGGAACAGTTATTTGACCACAGATCGTTTTTATGCTGAAGGATACTCTACGCGTTGGACATCACCTCCTTTCTTCTCCGCCATGATGGGGAGACGTTGCATGGTAAAGTTGCTTTCTGCCGAGGGTAGCATAACTAAAAAGAATATACACGTGCGGGGATGGATTGTCAATAGACTTGGGAATGGATTTTTCCGATCTGTTTGTTTGGTCAGGGTATCATTGGAACAGTCGCGACCACCAAAGGCTGCGGCAGAGAAATGCGGCCACACACAGGACGATAATAAAAATAATCGTGCCGATCCAGTGCGGCCTGCCCCAAACAATCCTCCTGCCAACTCTTCTTATTCTTCGATTTATCCTGCGCATGATGTCCTCCGTATCAAGAGCGATCTCTCGTTTTCGGTTGCCTGCCTCTCTTCAGATTTTGTTTCTCTGTTTCAGGCAGGAATGCTGCCTCCAGGGCGTTGACCTGCGCCTGGCAAATTTGCTCCTTCGACAACCCGGCTTGCGGGGCGGCTACCTCGTACTCGTAGGGCAGGGTGATGGCGCTGATGCCGGGGTCATCGGTATTGATGGTGGCGCAGAGGCCATGTTCGAGGAAGGTTTTCAGCGGGTGGCTGACATAATCAGGTACACAAGAAGTCTGTACGTTGCTGGTGAGACAGGACTCGATGCTGATTTTATGCCCGGCCAGGTAATCCATTAAGGCCGGATCCTCGACAGCCCGGAGAGCGTGGCCGATGCGTTCGGCGCCCAGTGTTTGGATCGCCTGCCAGACGGACTCCGGCCCGTCACTTTCTCCGGCGTGGACGGTTATGTGCCAGCCGGCGTCACGAGCGCGGTGGAAGTGCTCAGCGAACCATTCAGCCGGGAAATTGGCTTCGTCCCCGGCCAGGTCGAGGGCCGTGATATGGCGTGACTGGCCGAGGAGTGCATCCAGTTCCTTTTTAGCGCTATCCGGACCGTAGGTCCGGCTGAGGATGCCGATCAGGTTGACGCGCATCCCGAAGTCGCGCGCCCCGGCGGTTGTCCCGTCTACAACAGCCTCCACAACCCCCGCCGGGTCCAATCCGTGTGCTTCGGCCATGAACCAGGGACTGAAACGCAGTTCCACGTAATCCAAGCCCTCACGCTTTGCGTCCTCCACATTCTCGTAAGCAATCCGGCGGACGGCCTCGTAGTCCACAAGAATGGCCACCATCCATTTGAACTTGGCGATGAAGGCCATCACGCCCGGCTGGGGGTCGGTGACCTGGACATGTGGACGCAGCCCCTCCAGGTCGAAGGCCGGGAGGGGCAGATTGTGCTGGATGCCGAGGTCGAGGATGGTTTGCAGCCGGACAGCCCCGTCGAGGTGGCGGTGGAGTTCGGCTAGAGGAAAATCCGTGTGGATCAATGGGGAGTCCTAGAATTTGAACGACGATTCGCGCGAACCATACTTTTCCGCAATCCGGGCCAGCACTTCGGCATTGGCCGGGGAAATACTGACAATTTCCAGGCCGATGTCGAAGATGCCCGGCGTGAAATTATCCACCTGGCACCATTTTACCCGGGCAGTGAAATCTATATGCAGCACACTGGCGACCTCCGGTGTGGTGTCCATACGGACGAGGATTTCCTGGCCGGCTGGCATTGCCTGGCGGCCGTCTATCATGATGCCGACCGTGGACACATCAGCCAGGTTACCGATAATTTTCTGGGAAGCGGAATCCATCACCTGGAGATAGTACGAGATCTTCTGTCGCTGGGCTCTCCTGCGTTCTGCCATTCTGTTCCTCCTGATTTTTTGTTGGCAATCTCACCTTGCTGGCTGATTGTCTCGAAAGCCATAGGTTTCTACGATACGTTGGACGATTTTTACATCTTCTGGGGAAATGTTTTCGATTGCGAAGCCGATGTTGTAGAGATTTGGGTCTATGTCCGGGTGGCACCACTTGGCGCGCACCTCCACATCCATATACGGCTTATCGGCCACATCTTCCGACAGTTCGATGCGCAGATGCAAGCGTTGTTTTTCCGCCACCGGGTTCTCGCTGATGATCATCGCCCCGCTGGTGGTGATGTCTACCAGGTTGCCAATCTGCTCGCGGGAGGCTGCGTCGTAGACCCGGACATAATACAGAAGGTAGCGCCGCTTGACCTTGCGTCTCTCTTTCATCGCGAATTCTCCAACTTGCTATCAGTATAGACCGATTTGGCTTTGAAATCAACACCTGGACGGGTGATAATCATCACTATCTTGAAGCAAACACCTCAACTATACTGGTATCAATGGAACGTAAAATAACCTACTGCCTCCGCGAAGGCGTCCTGGATTCAGACGACTTCTACGCCACACTCTCCTCTTTCGCCGATGCCTGGACAGAGGGAACGCTCCCCGGTGTGGCGGACCTGGTGGATGAGTTCCGCAGCGAACGTGCCCTGCGCGGCCTCCCGGACCGTCCGCCTGCCTCCTGCGCCTTCGACCTGCTCTTCCTCGGTGTGCTTCTGCGCGAACATGGACGCGAGTCGGCCAGTCTGCCTGGTTGGGCGGAAAGACTCGTGTGTACCCTTTTGAGTATACAAGAACGTTGGCTGTGGAGCAAGGAATTCGTTAAAGTATTACGTGGGATTGTTCATTATGTCTCACGCCTGTGGGATGAGCGGACAGGTAAAAGCGTCTCCATCGACTCGCTCCTGGCTTGGCTGCGGGCGACTGGCGAAGCGACGTGTGCCAGCCGGCTCGAAGAATGGCTGGAGTTTCTTCGTAAGCGCGGAAGGGAGGTTGAGGCAGTCAGGCGTTGTTTGTTGTTGGCGGAGGATTTTGCAGGAGCCAGTCTCCAGTCGTTGGGACGCTATACTGAAAATGTTGAAACATTTCTGACTGAGGAGGCTTCCCTGCACCGCCTCCGCTATGACGCGGCCCTTCTCCAGCGCACGCGGGTCGAATATCACCTTGGCATGTTGGGGAACGAGATTCTCAACCGTCAATATCGTCAAGACTTCCTGGCGACGGAGCACAAGACAGTCATTCTCCCGCCATGTATGCGTGCCCAGCCGGAGGCAAAATGCAAGGCGGTACAGACTCAGTTTGGAGAAAAGTGTGCGGCCTGCACACCCTCCTGTCGTATTCATCAAATTACAAAACTGGGCGAGAAGCATGGATTTAACGTCTTCATCATCCCGGATGAATTGCGCGTCTTTGGGAACAAAGATTCAGATAAACCAATGGGATTGGTGGGCGTCTCATGTGTGCTGACCAATTGGGGCGGCGGCTGGGATGCGGAGCATTTGAGAGTCCCGGCCCAGGGCGTGTTTCTGGATTACGTGGGCTGCAAATATCATTGGGACAAAAAAGGCTTCCCGACCGACATCAACTTGCGAAGGTTAGTTTCCATCCTGGGATTGGAGTAAAAACGCCTAACAAAACCTGTCGTGTTGAGGACTGCCGGTCGAGGAGCGACTTGGACTGAGCTTGTCGAGGCCAGCGTATCGAGACCAAGCGACGAAGCATCTGACTCTTTTTGGAAAACCGAGACTCTTCTATTCGCTCAGGGTGACATTATCCTTGTTTCGTTAGTGGTTCTTGGCATGGGCGAAACCCTTCTTATCCTCTTGACTCTCCTCTTGCGGGAGGTTGTATAACATGGGCATGGAGGCTTCCAGATGATCCGGATCGGAGACTTCTCTAAACTCAGCCGTGTGACCGTCAAGACCCTGCGTTTCTACGACGAGACCGGCCTGTTGAAACCCGTCAGCGTGGACCGGTTCACCGGATACCGCTACTACGAGTTCAGCCAACTGCCGCGCCTGCACCGCATCCTGGCGCTTAAAGACCTGGGCTTCTCGCTGGAGGAGATTGGCCATCTTCTCGAAGGCGGGCTTTCCGCCGAACAGATGCGCGGGATGCTGGAACTGCGTCGGGCGGAGATCAGGCAGAAGGTCCGGGAAGAAGAGGAACGCACGGGACGCGTGGATGCCTGGCTGAGGCAAATCGAACAGGAGGATACCATGTCCAAGTATGATGTTGTCATCAAGAAAGTCGAACCCATCAAGGTCGCCTCGGTGCGGGGGGTTGTACCGACCCCGCCTGAACAGGGCGGCCTGTGGAACGAACTGGGCGAGTATTTTGCCGGGCAACGCGCCCATCCAGTTGGACCATGCTTCTCGCTCTATCACGACGAAGAGCACAAGGAGCATGACTGGGATATCGAGGTTTGCGAACCAATCGCCGAAGACCTGAAGCCAGCCGGGGACGTAAAGGTGCGCACCCTTCCAGCCGTCCAGACGATGGCCTGCACGGTTCATGCCGGGCCGTTCGTCACCATCGGCGAGGCCTACGACGCCATCCTGAAATGGGTGGACGAGAATGGCTACCAGGTGACGGGTCCGTGCCGGGAGGTTTATCTCCAGGGACCGAAGAAACAAGGTGACCAGAACGACCCCGGCACGGTGACCGAGATCCAGTTCCCGGTCGAGAAAGCCTAGCAGACCGGCGTGCGCGTTGTTCTCCCCCGACTCTTTTGTGCGGGGGAGAACTCTTGGAGAGTGATATGTTGACAAAGACGATTATCGAAAGGCGTGGAGCGTTACGCTATCGCCGCGACCTGGTCGGCTGGATTTTGGTGATTCTCAACCTGCTTGCGGTTGTGAACTCAACCTATTACTTCATCGGACAACTCAAGGTCGGCGTGGACGGCTGGATCATGCTCAACAGTTGCGCGCCCAGCATCATCATATTCGCGATCGGATTCCTGCTCAGCAGCCCAATCGTGATGATGGCTGCCAGCATGCTGATGTTCCGGTATGGGACGCTGGGGTTGTTGGTGTTCAGGTGGGATGGATTTAATATCATTCCACAAATTGGACACATCCTGATGACGCTGGCTGTGGCATATGTGCTGGTTGAAAT
>JBFMCM010000376.1:0-3785 GCA_040754355.1 Chloroflexota bacterium
CATTGTAGTGGCTTGCAACACCGCCTCTGCCGCGGCCCTTCATCACTTGAGAAAAATATTTCCGGACGTTCCCTTTGTCGGCATGGAACCGGCGGTCAAACCGGCCGCTGAGACCACACATACCGGGGTCGTGGGGGTGCTGGCTACACCGGCCACTTTCCAGGGCGCGCTGTATGCCTCGGTGGTGGAACGTTTCGCCAGCGGCGTGACCCTGCTCCAGGATACCTGTCCGGGCCTGGTCCAACAGATCGAACGCGGCGAACTGGACAGCCCTGCCACGCGTGCCATCCTTGAGAAAGCACTTCGCCCCATGCTGGAACGGGGAATTGATACAGTCGTCCTGGGCTGCACCCATTACCCCTTCGTCATCCCGCTGATCGAGGAAATCGTCGGCCCTGAAGTGCGGGTGATAGACCCGGCCCCGGCCGTGGCGCGGCAGGCGCGGCGATTGCTGAATGACTCCGGGGCGCAGGATTCAGGTCAAGGGCGCGGGGCGGTGGAGTTCTTTACCAGCGGCCCGGCAGAACACTTGTCGCTTCTATTGCCGTCCTTTCTTGGGGAGACCGGCCTTGTGCGGACGGTCCGCTGGCAAGACGGGAAATTGGTTTTGGATTGAACTTGTTCTAAACGACAGACAGCAGGATTTGTTTTTGTTCCACGCTTTCACCGGCCTTGACGCGCACGCGGGAGACTTTGCCGGGGCGGGGGGCACGAAGTTCGTTTTGCATCTTCATTGACTCCAGGATGACGAGGACTTGTCCTTTTTCCACGGTCTGGCCTTCATCCACCGGCACCGCAACCACCAGTCCCGGCATGGGAGCCTTCAGGGTAAATTCGCCTGAAGTCGCGGCAGACAGGCTCGAGGTCCGCAGGCGCTTTTCGCGTTCGTCCATCACACGCACCGAATAGAACTGCCCCATCAGGAGCACTTGCCAGGTTTCTTCATCCTGATAGACATAGCCCTCATAGGATTCTCCGTTTGCCAGCAGGGAATAAAGCGGCTGCCCGCTGACAACCGCCAAGTCTACTTCGATGGTTTCCTCCCCGAAGCGGACGCGATCTTCGTCCAGGATTTCGACGGGGAATTCCATGCCGTCAATTTCAGCAATGTATTTCATCGGCGAGGCCTCTCCTGGCGCGCCGTCCACTTCCAAGATGATCTTTGCCCGGAGCGTGAGTAGACTTGGGAGTGGAGTTCCATCTGGCGATGGGAGGCGAGCGTGGCCAGGATTGCAGCAATGTCGAGGTAGAGTTCGCGATTTTCCGCAGCATCTATGGCGGGAAATTGCTCTTCGACGAAGCGCGTGTCGTACTCCCCGGCGATGAAAGGGTAGGTGGCCATCATGGTCTGGTGGAAGGGAATGTTGGTCCGCACCCCGGCGATGCGATATTCTTCCAGCGCCCGCCGGGCGCGGACGATGGCCTGCGGGCGGGTCTCTCCCCAGACGATCAACTTGGAAATGAGTGGATCGTAGTAGGGGGAAATTTCGAAGCCAATGTGCACGCCCGTATCCACCCGGACCCCGGGACCGGTTGGCAGTTGCGTCAGCGTGATGCGCCCCGTGGAGGGGGTGAAATTATTATATGGATCTTCGGTGTTGATGCGGCACTCGATGGCAGCCCCGCGCCATTGGATATCTTTCTGGCGGCGGCTGAGTTTCCAGCCATAGGCGATGCGAATTTGTTCGATGACGATGTCCAGGCCCGTGACCATTTCGGTGACCGGATGTTCCACCTGGAGGCGGGTATTCATTTCGAGGAAATAAAAATTGCGCTTCGCATCTACCAGGAATTCGATCGTCCCGGCGTTGGCATAATCCACGGAGCGGGCTGCCTTGACAGCGACATCGCCCATGCGGCGGCGCAGGCTTTCGTCGCTGTCGAGCAGGGGAGAGGGGGCTTCCTCGATGAGTTTCTGGTGGCGGCGCTGGATGGAACATTCGCGTTCCCCCAGGTGGATGACATTGCCGTGCTGGTCGGCCAGGATTTGGAATTCGATATGGTGGGCGCCCTCGATGAGTTTTTCCAGATAGACATTGCCATCACCGAAGGCGGCTTCGGCCTCGCGTCGGGCGGAGCGGAGCAGTTCGGGCATCTCCTCCAGGTTGTTGACTTCGCGCATGCCTTTCCCGCCGCCGCCCGAAGTGGCTTTGATGAGCAGGGGGAAACCGATGTCGGGAGCCAGCGCAAGCAATTCTTCGTCCCGCAAAGCCCCCTGTCCTTCCGTGCCGGGTACGACCGGTACGCCCGCCTTGGCGACAGTGGCACGTGCCACGGCTTTGTCGCCCATTGCTGCGATGGAGGAGGGCTTGGGACCGATGAAGGCTAGGCCGGCGTCGGCACACGCGGCGGCAAAGTCGGCGCGCTCGGCCAGGAATCCGTAGCCGGGATGGATGGCTTCCGCCCCGCATTTCCGGGCGATGTCAATGATCTTGTCGCCGCGCAGATAGGATTCGCGCGCCAGAGCCGGGCCGAGCAGGTAGGCCTCGTCTGCAAACCGGACGTGCATGGCCTGCCGGTCGGCTTCCGAGAAGACAGCCACTGACTCGATGCCGAGTTCGCGGCAGGCGCGCTGGATGCGGACGGAAATTTCGCCGCGGTTGGCAATCAGGATTTTTTTGAACATGCCCTAGATATGCGGCAGGGAGGTCAACTTCCTCTCGCCGACGAATTCGCTGAAGAACAGGATTTGCAAATGCAGTTGTTCGGCGAATAGTTGACGGCCGGTTTCGGTCGCAAGCGGATTGTTTTCCCGGTAGCGTTCCAACCGCTGGATGCGTTCTTCCAATTTGTCGGTCAGTTTATCGTAATCATCAATATCGGAGAAACACCACTGCAGGATACGGTAAGGACCGAAGCGGTCCACATTGTCAGCGTCGCTGACGACGTTGGCCTCCAGGGTTTCCGGTTTTTCCACAGTGACGTGGGAGGCAATTGAATAATAAATATTTTCCACCTGTTCCGAGGTATACCCCAGGCCTTCTAAAAAAGGGCGCACAATATTCGCGCCGATATTGCCGTGGTCACGACCATCCTCCCCACTTACGTCGAACCAGGCGATGTCGTGAAGGAGACAGGCAGCCACCACCAATTCCACATCCGCACCTTCCGCCTCGGCAATGACCTTGCCGAATTGCGCCACGCGCTGGGTATGCTGCCAGCGGTAATCGAAGTCGGAAAGGAATCGTTTGAGCCGGTTCTTGTCTTTGCGTTTCCGGTAACTCTTCTCCAGGTACTGGCGGGTATACGCAGCGATCATTTCGAGTCGTTCGTTCGGAGTGGTCATCGTTCTCCTTTGCTGTCTCTACAGTGGGATGTTTCCATGCTTCTTGTGGGGATTGGTGTCGCGTTTGTTCTGGAGCATTTCCAGTGCATTGATAAGGCGCGGGCGCGTCTGACGCGGCTCGATAATATCATCCAGGTAGCCGCGCTCGGCTGCCACGTAAGGATTGGCAAACTTCTCGCGATACTCGACGGTCAATTCTGCCTTGCGAGCGTCCGGGTCGCCGGCTGCCTCCATCTCTTTTCGGAAAATGATGTTCACAGCGCCATCCGGGCCCATCACGGCGATCTCCGCCCCCGGCCAGGCCAGGTTGATGTCGCCGCGCATGTGCTTGCTGGACATGACGATGTAAGCCCCGCCATAGGCTTTGCGTAAAACGACCGTTAATTTTGGCACCGTCGCTTCACAGTAGGCATACAGGAGTTTTGCGCCGGAGCGGATGATGCCGGCATGTTCCTGGGCTGTCCCGGGCATGAATCCCGGCACATCTACTAGGGTCACC
>JBFMCM010000377.1:0-7425 GCA_040754355.1 Chloroflexota bacterium
AAACTTTCGGAGATGCCTTTGACAGCGAAGGAACGCAAGGAATTGCTGGACTTCGACATCGAGGTCAATAGCCGCATCCGCGTCAGCAAGATTCTGGCAGAGGGCGGAAAGGTGTCCGGCCTCGAAACGGTCAAGATGGAACTGCCTGAAGGCAAACCGTTCAGCCCGGCCAATGTCCGCGATGTGGCCGGGACCTTGAGCCTGCGCGACGGGTTCAGCACGGTCATCGTCGCCATCGGGATGCGACCCGTGCTGCCCAGAGAACAAGCCGAAGGCTTATTCTACGCAGGAGACCTGTTGACTGGTCCGAAGACAGTCGTGGAGGCGGTCGCTTCGGGCAAGAACGCCGCGCTGGAGATTGACGCCTGGCTCCAGAAGAAGGAAAAGCCAGTCATCCAGAAGGCGACCAAGTCCTATTACACATTACCCGGCTACGATCCTGTTCCGATTTCACTGGAAACGGAATTCTTCGGACGCAAGATCAAATCCCCGTTCCTCATCTCTGCCTCCCCCTCCACCGACGGGCTGGAGCAGATGACCCACGCCTACGAGGCTGGCTGGGCGGGCGGCGTGATGAAGACCGCCTTCGACAACGTGCCCATCCACATCCCCGGCGAGTACATGTTCACCTTCAGCCCGTATACCTACGCCAATGCGGACAACGTCTCCGGCCACCCGCTGGAGCGCGTCTGCCGTGAGGTGGAGGCACTGGTCGAGCAGTGGCCTGAGCGGTTGACGATGGCCTCGACCGGCGGACCGGTCACTGGTCACGACGAGAGTGACGCGGCCGGCTGGCAGTCCAACACCAAGAAACTGGAGGCTGCAGGGGTTATGGGCATCGAGTACTCGCTCTCCTGCCCGCAGGGCGGCGACGGGACCGAGGGCGCCATCGTCTCGCAGAATGCCGCGCTGACCGCCAAGATCATTGACTGGATCATGCAGGTCGGCGACCCCGACATCCCCAAACTCTTCAAACTGACCGCCGCCGTGACCGCCATCGTGCCGATCCTGCGCGCCATCCGCAAGACGCTCGACAAATACCCGAACAAGAAGGCGGGCATCACGCTGGCGAACTCCTTCCCCACCCTCGGCTTCCGCCCGGCAGCCGGACGGCGTTGGGAGGAGGGCGTCGTCGTTGGGATGAGCGGCGAGGGCGTGACGCCCATCTCGTACCTGACACTGGCGCAGGCCGTGCCGGAGGGCATCGAGATTTCCGGCAACGGCGGGCCGATGAATTACAAAGCCGCGGCGGACTTCCTGGCGCTCGGTGTGAAGACGGTCCAGTTCTGCACTATCGTGATGAAGCAGGGCTACGGCATCATCCGGGACCTCGAGTCGGGCACCTCGTTCCTGATGCAGGAGCGCGGCATCCGCTCGATGAAGGAACTCATTGGCATTGCCCAACCGGAGCCCATCACCGATTTCATGGCTCTGACGCCCACCAAGAAGATATCCGAAGTCCGCTCCGAATTCTGCCTTTCGTGCGGCAACTGCGCCCGCTGCCCGTATTTGGCCATCACGCTGGATGACAGACGCCTTCCGCGCACCGACCCGGCGCGCTGCATCGGCTGCTCAATATGCGCCAAGAAATGCTTCACTGGCGCGCTCTATATGCGCGAACGCTCGCCAGAGGAACTGGCCGCGTTGAAGGAACAGTAGAGGAATTCTACACGGAGGACGCGAAGGAGGCACAAAGGCCACAAAGAATAAATAAACTTTGTGCTCCTTCGTGACCCCTTTGTGCCCTTCGTGTCTAGACGAAGCCAGGAGAAAAACAATGACATTTCGCTTTGAAAATGGGATCGTTGTCACGCTCGGCGAAAACAACCGCGTCCTGTGGAACGCGGCGGTCGTCACCGATGGCGAAATGGTTGCGGCAGTGGGTGAATCCGCCGGGATGAAGAAGCGCTTCCCGGACGCCGAACCCGTGGACTGCTCCGGGAAGATCATCCTGCCTGGATTCATCTGCGCGCATCACCACTTCTACTCGACCATGGCGCGTGGCATGTCCATCCCCGGCGAACCGGCTGAGAACTTCGTCCAGATTCTAGAGCGCCTGTGGTGGAAAGTGGACCGGGCTTTGGACGAAGAGGATATTCTCCTTTCAGCACAATTGCCGTTGATTGACTGCATCCGCAACGGGACAACAACCATCATTGACCATCACGCCTCCCCGTCCATGCGGGATGGCTCGCTCGACCTGATAGAGGGCGCGGTCCGGCAGGCCGGGGTGCGCGCCTCGCTGTGCTACGAAGTGTCCGACCGCAACATCCCCGGCGGCGGGATCACGGAAAATGAACGCTTCATCAGGAAGATCGGCAAAGGAGACGGTCAGATTGCTGCCATGATGGGACTACATGCCTCGTTCACGGTGTCCGATGAAACGGTCGAGATATGCGTCGGGATTGCCAAAGAGGCGGGCGTCGGCTGCCACATCCATGTGGCTGAGGATGCCGCCGACCGCCAGGATTCGCTGAACAGGTTCAGGGTCACGACCGTGAACCGGCTTCACAAACTGGGCGTGTCCGGCGAGAAATCCATCTTTGTCCATTGTGTCCATGTGGACGAATCCGAGATGGAAATCCTGGCTGGAACAAAGACGGCCGTCGTCCACAACCCGGAGTCGAACATGAATAACGCGGTGGGCGTCACGCCGCTGCTAACGATGCTTAAAAAGGGCGTGCTGGTGGGGCTGGGTACGGACGGGATGAACTCGGACATGCTCGTCCAAATGCGCTGCGCCTATCTCTTGCACCGTCTCGCCAACCACGACCCCCGCGTGGCGTTCATGGAAGCGCCGCAACTCCTGCTGCAGAACAATCGCGAGATCGCCCGGCGGCAATTCGGCCTGACCCTGGGCGAGATCGCCGAGGGCCGCCCCGCCGACCTGGCCATCCTGGATTATCATCCGCCCACGCCGCTCAGCGAGGCCAACTTCCTTGGGCATCTCATCTTCGGCCTGGTGGACGCGACCGTGGATACAACCGTCTGCCGGGGTAAAATCCTGATGCGCGGCAAGAAGGTGTTGAGCATGGACGAGGAGCGCCTCGCGGCGCGCTCGCGCGAACTCGCGCCGCAGATGTGGAAGCGGTTGCAGGAACTTTAGGTATTAATACCCTCCCGCAGGCTTGAAGCCCGCGGGAGGGTGAATCTTTTACCGGTAGAAGGATGAAATGAGATGGAACGTGCTGCACTTTACCTGCAAGATTCGCACGACCTGCGCGACGGCATGGACTGCGTCCGTTACGCGGAAAGCCAGGGCTTCGAGGCCGTCTGGCAGGCAGAAAGCCGCCTGGTGCGGGACGCCATCGTCCCGATGGCAGCCTATGCCGCGGTGACAGATCGGATCAAGGTCGGGTCAGCAGTCATCAACAACTGGACGCGCAATATTGGCTTATTGGCGTCCACCTTTCTCACCCTCGACGATCTGGCCCCCAACCGTATCATTTGCGGAATCGGCGCCTGGTGGGACCCGCTGGCAAAAAACGTCGGCCTCGAGCGTAAAAAGCCGCTGACGGCGATGCGCGAAACAGTCATCGTCCTGCGCCGCCTGCTGAACCTGGAACGGGTTACGTTCGAGGGGGAATTCGTCCATGTGAATGGCATCGAACTGGACGTGGTGCATGGCCGCCGGGAACCGCGCCAGGTCCCAATCATGATCGGCGCCACCGGCGACCAGATGATGGAAATGGCCGGGGAGATCGCCGATGGCGTGGTGCTGAATTACTGCGTCCCGCCCGAACACAATGACCGCGCCATGGAACTGCTCGAAAAAGGCGCTCGCAAATCCGGCCGCAGGCTGGAGGATGTTGACCGCCCACAGTTGATCGTCTGCTCGGTGGACGAGGAGCACGACAAGGCCATCGAAGCCAGCAAGATGCTGTTGTGCCAGTACCTCGCCCAGCAGCCGCACATCGCCAAGGCCAGCGGCGTCTCGCAGGATGTAGTGGCTGAGATTCAGTCCATTCTGGGATGGCCTGCCACGAAGGAACAAATCGAACGCGCCAAACACCTCGTCCCCGATGAACTGGTGTATCGTATTACTGCATCCGGTACGCCCGAAGAGGCGCGCACCAAAGTGCAAGAATATATCCGGCGCGGCTGTACCAGCCCTATTCTTTATTCGGCTGGAGGGAATATGAAATTGTTGATAGATACCTTTGCCGCGGCAATACGTTAACACGCTCGAATTCGTAATATAATAACCCTCGCTCTCGCCCGGCGAGGGCTTCTTTGTGAGTTGACACATGTTGCCCGAAGAATCCAACGGCGCGCCCATCATCCAGCGCAGGACCGATTACGTCCCGCCGCGCAACTGGCGGCATTGGTTGTTCGGCCGCCCGCTGGCCACCGCCGATGCGCCGCACCAGACCATCGGCAAATTCATCGGCCTGGCTGTATTCGCCTCCGACGCGCTCTCGTCCACGGCTTACGCCACACAGGAGATTTTGTTCATCCTGGCCGCTGCCGGGACGATGGCTTTCGGCTATGTTTTCCCCATTTCGATTGCCATCGTCGTCCTGTTGGCAATTGTAACGCTTTCGTATGAACAAATAGTTTATGCCTATCCGGATGGTGGAGGCGCATATATCGTCGCCCGGGACAATCTGGGGGAAATGCCGGCCTTGATTGCTGGCGCTTCGTTACTAACCGATTACATCTTGACAGTTTCGGTTTCGGTATCCTCGGGCGTGGCGCAGATCGTCTCAGCCTACCCGCCACTATTCGAGTACCGCGTGCCAATTTCAATCGGCTGCGTACTTTTTGTGATGTTGATCAATTTGCGCGGCGTCAGGGAATCCGGCGCGGCGTTTGCTATCCCTTCATATTTCTTTATCGTGATGATGTATCTCCTCGCCGGCGTTGGTCTGTTTCGTTTTGTGACCGGCTCGCTGGGCATGGTGGAGAATCCTCCAGAGACGGGTATCACGAGCGCATTGACGGTTATTACCCCGTTTCTCATTCTCCATGCTTTTTCGAGTGGTACAGCCGCCTTGACAGGCATCGAGGCCATTTCCAACGGGATTACTGCATTTAAAGAACCTCGCAGCCGCAATGCGGGGATCACGCTCCTTTGGCTGGCACTCATCCTCGGTTCTCTGTTCCTGGGTATATCTTATCTAACTGGTCACATTGGTGCGGTGCCCTCTGAGATCGAAACTGTCATCTCACAATTGGCGCGTACTACCTTTGGCGGACGCAACTTGCTTTATCATCTATCCATATGGGCTACGACAATCATCCTCATCATGGCAGCGAATACCGCCTATGCAGGTTTTCCACGCTTGAGCGCCATGGCCGCAAAGGATGGTTTCCTGCCGCGTCAGATGTCGTATCGCGGCAGCCGTCTGGTGTTCTCCTACGGCATCGTCACCCTGGCATTGATCGCATCGCTGTTGATCGTCATCTTCCAGGCCAGCGTGAACCGGCTCATCCCGTTATATGCGATTGGGGTCTTTATGTCCTTTTCGCTTTCGCAGGCAGGCATGGCGCGCCGTTGGTGGAAGATCGGTCAATTGAAGCCCGGTCAGGAGGTAGTTGAGCGCGGCTCGACCCTGCGGCATGCAAAGAACTGGCAGACCAAGATGATCATCAACGGTTTCGGCGCGGTCTGCACGGCAGTAGTAGTAATGGTATTTTCGATTACCAAATTCATAGACGGCGCCTGGGTGGTGCTGATCCTGCTGCCAGTGCTGGTGGGCATGTTTACGGTCATCCACCGCCACTATCGTTCGCTGGCAGGCCGCCTCACACTGGATACTTATGTGGGCGCGCCACCGCACTCCACACGCCACCGCGTCATCCTGCCATTGAGCAGCGTACACCAGGGGACATTGGAAGCCCTGCGTTATGCCCGCCGCCTTTCGGACGATGTCACCGTCGTCCATGTTTCGATTGATCCAACCGAGGCAGAAAAGGTGCAGCGAAAATGGGAGACCTGGGGAGAGGGCGTCCGGCTGGTGATCCTCGACTCGCCCTACAGGCTGTTCATCGAGCCGCTGCTCGATTACATCGAAGAGATCCTCGCCCATCGCCAGCCGGACGAAACGATTACAATTGTCGTGCCGCAATTCGTGCCCTCCAAACCCTGGCACAACCTGCTGCATACCAATACCGCCAACCTGCTGCGCAGCGAGTTATTATCCCGGCCCGGCATCATCATTACCGACGTGCCATATCAGGTGCCGTAAAGAAAGAATGTCAGAAGGAGTAAGATTATGAATATGATTGTCGTTGGGTGTGGACGCCTGGGGTCCGAACTGGCCTACCGCCTGTTCAACGATGGACACCAGGTGACCGTGGTGGACAGCGTCGAGCAGTCATTCGAGCGCCTGAAGCCGGATTTTCGCGGCCGCACCGTGACCGGCGAGGCGCTCTCGAAGGAGTTACTGGAACGCGCCGGAGCGGACAAGGCCGACGGTCTGGCGGCAGTGACCAATTCGGACACATTGAACGCGGTCGTCGCCCATACTGCCCGTACGATTTATAAAATTCCCAATGTGGTCGTGCGCAACTATGATCCGAACCTGCGTCCGGTTCTGGAAGCATTTGGCCTCCAGATTGTCAGTTCCACTGCCTGGGGTGCGCAGCGTATCGAGGAGATGCTCGGCGGAGCAGCCGTGCGTATGGTCTTTTCAGCGGGGAATGGCGAGGTGGAGGTCTATGAACTGGTCGTGCCGCAGCACTGGAACGGACGGTCACTGGGTGACCTGCTCGGGAGTTCGGGAGGATATCTGCCCGCGGCCCTGACGCGCGCCGGACGTTCCTTCCTGCCTGCTGCGAACACCCTGCTCGAAACTGGTGACCTGTTGAATGTCAGCGCCACGGCGGAAGGTATTTCAGACCTGCGTCACCGTCTGACCGGAAAGGAGGCCTGACATGTTCGTCATCATTGCCGGAGGCGGGCGGACCGGCGCGCAACTGGCTTCGGTCCTCCTGTCCGAAAACTATCAAGTACGTGTCATTGAGCATCGCCGCGAACTTCTGGCTCGCTTGCATCGCGAACTGCCTACCGAAGTCATCTACGAAGGCTCACCCATCAACCCGCAGGTGTTGGAGCAGGCCGGTATCCGCAGCGCGCAAGTGCTGGCCGCCACCACAGACACCGACGCCAACAACCTCGTGCTATGCTACATCGCGCGCGAAATGTTCAGCGTGCCGCGTATCATCGCCCGCGTCAACAATCCGCGCAACGCCTGGCTCTTCGACGAGAATTTCCACGTGGACGTGGCGCTCAACCAGGCCAACGTGCTGGCGCATCTTATTCAAGAGGAAATGTCGCTCGGCGATATGATGACCCTGCTCAAACTGCGCCGCGGGCGTTACTCGCTGGTCGAGGAGAAAATCCCACGCGGAGCCAAAGCGGTCGGTGTTACCATCAAAGACCTTGGGCTGCCCGACCAGTGCGTCATCGCCGGCATCATC
>JBFMCM010000378.1:0-2124 GCA_040754355.1 Chloroflexota bacterium
TGGACGACTACACCGCGGCCGAGGCGCTCTTCGACCAGGCAACCGCCTGGGCACGCGAGCACGGCCTCGTCAGCCTTTACGGCACCTACAACCTGGACCGCGAGGAGGGGCGCGGCGTGCTCATCGAAGGCCGCGACCGGCCGCCGGTCTCGTACTGCGGGCATAATCCGCCCTACTACCAGGGCTTTTTCGAGCGCTACGACTTCGAAAAGGACGGGGAGGACGGCCTGGCGTACATCGTCAAAGTTGACCTGGCCCCGCCCCAGGTCCAGCACCTGCTGCGGCTGGCCGAGAAGATCCGCCAGCGCAAGAACATCACCGTCCGCGGCGGGGACCTCCAGGATATTGACGGTGAAATAGACCGCATCCTGGAACTGCAGAACCGCGGCCTGGCGCATTTCCCCGGCTTCACGCCCTACTCGCGCGCCTCCATCGAAGCCATGATCCTGCCCATGCTCGACATCCTCGACCCCGAACTCGTCCTGTTCGCCGAAGTGGACGGCAAGACCGTGGGCTGGTTCCCCGGCGTTCCTAACATGAACGAGGTGCTCATCCATATCAACGGCCTGCGCCATCCCTGGGACTACCTGCGCCTGCTGCGCTACGCCCGCCTCAAACCGAAGACCCTGGCAGTGAAGAGTGTCGCCGTCCTGCCGGAATACTGGGACACCGGCGTGGGCGTGCTGCTCTTCGCTGAACTGGCCCGCCGGGTTGCCGCGAAAGGCTATCAGTGGGTGGACCTCTCGGTCACCGGCGAGGACAACACCGACACCTTCCCGCTGGCGCACCGCATGGGGGCGAAGATTTACAAGCGATATCGGTTTTATAAGAAAAAGGTGGAACCCTAGAATTGGAGTGCGGACTTTAGTCCGCTGAATCCACAGGCCAAAGACTTTCTCGTTCCGACGCGCTGCGTCAACTCAGACGCAGAGCGTCCATCTAGAGTGACGACGCGGAGCATCGTCACTAGAAGATAACGCAACAACTCCCCTCTAACTAGCACATTTGTACGAACTCCTGCCTGTGGTAGAATAGCGGCGTGGAAACCGAGCACGGCAAACTCCCCCCTCCCCCCGGCCTGATTGCATCGCTCGCGGCCGGGTTCGACTCTGTGGCCAACAGCATCACGGTCATCGCGCTGCCCGTGCTGTTCGACCTGTTCCTGTGGTTCGGACCGCACCTGCGCCTGCGCGACCTGCTCCAGCCCTGGATCGAACAACTGCCCGGTTTCTACAGCAGCCTGACCAGCGCGGCCAACCTGGAAGCCGTCCAGCAATTCTGGATCGAACTGGCCGACCGCTTCAACCTCTTCAGCGGCCTGCGCACCTTCCCGGTCGGGACCTCGAGCCTGCTCACCTTCGAGATGCCCGTCCGAACCCCGTTTGGTTCCCCGCCAGTCTTCGAGGCCGGGTCCGTCTTCGGGATCCTCGGCTGGGGGGCGCTGGCGGTGCTGACCGGCTGGCTGATCGGCGCGCTGTACTATTACTGGGTCTCGAAAGTATCCCTGCGGCCCGAATCCCTCCCGCTCTGGAAATCGCTCGCCCAGGCTGTGTTCCTGTCGCTCATCTGGCTGGTCCTGATGTTCTCGGTGGGCATGCCGGTGATGACCTTCCTCTCGCTCACCACGCTCATCAGCCCCGCCCTGGGACAGATCGCCCTGTTCGCCGCCGGTCTGGTGTCGCTCTGGCTGGTCGTGCCGGTCTATTTCTCCGCCCATGGCATCTTCACCTACCAGATGGACGCTCTGAAGGCCATCCTGAACAGCCTGCGCATGGTGCGCTTCACCCTGCCGACCACCTTCCTGTTCCTGCTCCTGCTGACGGTCATCGGCCAGGGACTGCGCTTCCTGTGGAGCACCCCGCCGCAGGATTCCTGGTGGCTGCTGGTGGGCATCCTCGGGCACGCCTTCGTCTCCACTGCCCTGCTCTCGGCGAGTTTTATCTATTACCGCGACGTCAACAACTGGCTCAAGGTGGTCTTCGAGCAGTTGAAAATGCAGACGAATTCTGTAAAAGTGTAATGCCCCCCCCCCGCCCCTCCCCCATTTTCCAGCCCCCCTCTGTCCCCCCATTTCGGGGTTCAGAAATGGGGGGACAGAGGGGGGCAGTGGCCGGAGGCTGGGTG
>JBFMCM010000379.1:0-2736 GCA_040754355.1 Chloroflexota bacterium
CCCGCCTCCCGTCAGCCTCAAGGCCGCCTGATGCGCACCGAACTGACCCGCTTCCCGCTCGTCAAGGCCCTGCTCAAGAACCGTTGGCTGCAATTGCTTGTTTTCATCGTCATGCTGGCCGGGTTTCTCTTTGCCATCCTGTCCGGCTTGGTCGGGACGCCGGTCGGGAACAACAACTTCAGCATCGTCTTCGTCTGGATTGCCTGGTGGGCGATCCTGATCCTGGTCGCTGTGCCGTTCTTCGGGCGCGGCTGGTGCGCCGTCTGCCCGATCCCGCTGCCCGGCGAGTGGCTCCAGCGCGGGGCAGTATTAGGCCCAGTCGAAAATCTCCAGTCGAGCGATGCCCAGAGTCTATCAAAGGGTAGGCGGCAGGGTCTCGATACGTCCTTCGGACTACTCGACCGCCGCCGCTGGCCGAACAGACTGCGCAGCATCTGGCTGCAAAACCTGACTTTTACCCTGCTGGCGCTCTTCAGTATCGTCATCCTGACCACTCCCGTCGTGACCGCCATCGTGCTGGCGGCGATGTTGTTCCTCGCCGTTGGAATGAGCCTTGTCTTCGAGCGGCGCACCTTTTGCCGGTACATTTGCCCGGTGGGTGGATTCATCGGACTGTACGCCCAGGCTGCGCCGCTGGAATTGCGTGTGAAGGACAAACGGGTGTGCGCCTCTTGCAAAGACAAGCCATGCTACAACGGCACTTCGACCTCGCTCAGTGCGGGTTCTTCTGCCGGATACGGCTGCCCGTGGGATGTCTTCCCCGGCGGGTTGACGAGGAACACGTACTGCGGCTTGTGCATGGAGTGCCTGCGCACCTGCCCGTACGACAACATTGCCGTCAATGCGCGTCCCTTTTTGGCCGACCTGGCGAAGCCGTCGGCGCGGATGGACGAAGCCTTCAAAGCCTTCATCATGCTCGGCGCGGCGATCGTCTACGCCGGCGTGCTGCTCGGTCCGTGGGGGGCGCTCAAGTCGGCGGCGTACTCGCTGGGCACGCTGCCGTGGCTGGGCTATGCGGCCGCATTCCTTGTCCTGATTTTCGGAATCCTGCCGGCCCTCTTTGCCCTGGCAGTCAGGATTGGGCAGGGACGCGCGCGCGGCGCGGCCTCCCGCCCTCTCTTTGCTAAATTCGCCGCCTCGCTCATCCCGCTGGGATTGATGTTCTGGATTGCCTTCAGCCTGTCCTTCGTGCTGACCAACGCCTCCTACATCCTGGCGGCCCTCTCCGACCCCTTCGGCTGGGGCTGGGACCTGTTCGGCAGCGCAGGCGCCGCCTGGCAGCCCTATCTCACGTCCCTCCTGGCTCCTCTCCAGACTCTCGTGCTCGTTGGCGGGTTGCTGTGGTCGGCGCGGACGGCGCAGAAGGTGGGCCTCGAAACCAACGTTCGTCCCATCCCTGTCATCCTCTTCTGCACCTTGGCAACGCTGCTCATGCTGGGGCTGCTGCTGTGAGACGTTCGGAAATGCTCAGCCGGCTGCTGGTCATCCTCGGGGCCGCGCTCGTGCTCACGGTCCCGCTCGCCGTGCGTTTTCTCGCTGCACGGGGCGTGGTCGAAATCCACGGGCGGATGGCCGAGTCCGGCGGCTGGTCGCCCGCCTTCATCCAGGCCCAGGCCGGCGTACCGCTGCAACTGCGCTTGACCTCGGACGATGTCCTGCACGGTTTCGCCATCGGTCAAAGCGAAATACCCGAGGTGGACGTCCACCCCGGCAAGATGACCGAACTGACGCTCACCTTCGATGAGCCCGGCACCTACACCTTTTATTGCACCCGCTGGTGCGGAGTGAATCACTGGCGGATGCGCGGCACCATCCAGGTGACCGGTGACGCTCCAAGTGACCCGCAGCCGGTTTCTCCGCCCCTTTACGTGACTCTCGGCCTGGACATCGACGCGCCCCATCCTGCCCCGGTGACGCCTGCCGAAAGGCCCTCCGCCGCGCGCGGCGCGGCGTTGGCCTCCTGGCTGCCATCCGCATACCTGACCACCGACTACTACCGCAGCCATTCCCCTGCCCAGGTTTACCTGGACCTGCGCGCCGACCCTGCCTCGGCCTCCCTGAATGATTCCGATCTCTGGGACCTAGTGGCATATATCTGGCAAGCCAACACCACGCCGGACGGGCTGGCCGAGGGTCAGCGCCTGTACGCCCGGAATTGCGCCGCCTGCCACGGCGAGACGGGCGGGGGCGACGGCGTCTTCGCCGCCTCCCTGGAGGCACAGACCGGATTCTTCCCGGCCGATTTCAGCGACCCCGCCGCCATGCTGGGGGCCAGCCCTGCCCTTTTACAGGGAAAAATCCTGCGCGGCGGCATGGGCACCGGCATGCCATATTGGGGGCCGATCTTTGGAAATGAGACAATTTGGGGTATCATTGTGTACCTTTATACGTTTCAGTTTGCTGAAGGTGGTAGGTAACCAATCACTTGAATCTGGGAAAGTTTCGAATCCAATGAATCAAATCATCGTTGCTTTTGTCACCGGCCTGACCACAGGCGGTCTCTCCTGCATGGCTGTTCAAGGCGGGCTGCTGGCCTCGTCGCTGGCTCACCAGGTGGAGCAGGATATGCTGGCAGCCGGTAGGAAGAAAGGGCGGCTTGCACCGCCTCCGAAGACAGCCTTGCCCATCAGCCTGTTCCTGCTGTCGAAATTGATCGCCTATACCATCCTGGGATTTTTGCTGGGTTTGCTCGGCTCGGTGTTGACCCTCAACGCTATGGCGCGCGCCGTCCTGCTG
>JBFMCM010000380.1:0-5719 GCA_040754355.1 Chloroflexota bacterium
CCAACTGTGCAGGAGACCGAGTCCCCACTGACCCCAGTCGAAGGGCGGAAGCGGCTCGAGGAATTTGATGCGCAGGTGACGCAGCGGGACGAAGCCTTGTGGGACCGTGTCCGCTGCGGGGACCTCGAAATGCAGTTCCAGGGTCAGTTCGTCGAAGCCGAGCAGGCGCATCAGTCCGTTGTAGAGTTGGATGGGGCCGAGGGCCGTGTGCAGGTCGCCGCCGATCTGCCCGTTCAGGCCGGCGTCCAGGCCGAGGGCGTAGAGATGGCGGCCGATGGCCGAGTCTGCGCCGCTCGTCAGGCTGATGGTGGCAGCGTACAGGTCACGTTCGAGCAGGGAACGGGCAGGCAGGTCGAGGGTCAGGGCCGCCGCGTAGACTGTTCCGCTCACGTCCCCGCCCACCGCCGCGTTCTGGGCGATGAGCACGAGACTCCCATCCACTGTCCCATTGACAATCACCTGATTGCCGAGGATGAAGACATTACCGTTGACGGTGCCTTCGATGAGTACGTTCTTACCGAAGAGCACCACGTCGTGTTCCACCACCGTCCCGGCGGGGATCGTGTCGCCGTAGAAAATGCCATCGTCCGCCGCGGCAACCGAGGTTGGCAGGGAGAAAGCCAGGACGAGGGCGGCGAACAGGGTGAGGACGCGATTTGGCTTCATGGGGACCTCCGCTCGAAAGTATGCCTTATTGTACCAAAACTCACCGTCAAGCCTCTCGCTTCGTCGAAGGGTATCGAGCAGCGGCGCGAACGCCAATTTCGGTCGAAATTTCGAATCCGAAGGCGATTACCTTGCATTTTTGTAAGGCTTGCCATACAATAATACCAATGCAAGGGCTTGCTACATAATAACTTTCTGAAGGAGGATACGGAGGATCAATTGGCTTTTTTTTACACCTGTACCATAAACCACTTTCCAAATACGACTTTCGCTGTTCAGGAGATTGCTATGAAACGGAATGCTTTCAAACTTTTGGTATTTGTAGTGGCTCTGGCGCTTATGTTGCACTTGGTCCCATTGTCTCCGGCTTACGCGGCCTCGCCTTCTGTGTTCATAAATGAGATTCATTATGACAATACCAGCACAGATGTTGGCGAGGCCGTTGAAATTGCAGGCCCTGCTGGGACAGATTTGACCGGCTGGAGTCTGGTGCTTTACAACGGCAGTGGCGGAGCACCTTATACGACAACTTCTCTAAGTGGAACCATTCCCGACCTTGGGAGCGGATTTGGCGTCATTGTTGTGAACTACCCTGTCAATGGCATCCAGAACGGCTCACCTGATGGTCTGGCGCTCGTAGATGCAAGCAGTGCGGTGGTACAATTTTTCAGCTACGAAGGCACCTTCATCGCAGTTGGCGGCCCGGCGAATGGGATGACCAGTGTGGATATTGGTGTCTCCGAGGCATCGGGCTCAGCCATAGGAGACTCCTTACAACTGTCTGGTACGGGAACAAGTTACGACGATTTTACCTGGGCCGGTTCTTCGGCCAACACCTTTGGCAGTTTCAATAATGGACAGACGTTCGTTGGTGCAACGCTTGAACCGAAAATCAACGAGTTCTCGGCCAGCACTACGGGAACGGATGTCGAATATGTCGAGCTCTTTGGCTCCCCGAACACCGACTATTCGGCCTACACCATCCTTGAAATCGAAGGGGATACCACGGGTGCTGGAGTGGTGGATGAGGTCATTGCCATCGGCACGACGGATGCAGGTGGTTTCTACCTGGCCAGCCTGCCCGCCAATGCGCTCGAAAACGGGACCTTGAGCCTGCTGCTGGTCGAGAACTTCACCGGCGCGCTCAACGCGGACTTGGATACCAACAACGACGGTGTATTCGATGTCACGCCTTGGGATGCGATTGTGGACTCGGTCACAGTGAACGACGGCGGTACAGGCGACAGATTCTACGGGATCCCGGTCCTCGGCCCTAATTATGACGGCGTCAGTTCCTTCGCCCCCGGCGGCGCTTCGCGCTTCCCGGATGGTTTCGACACCGATACAGCCACGGATTGGGTGCGCAATGACTTCGACCTGGCGGGCATTCCCGGCTATCCGGGCACGCTTGGCCCCGGCGAGGCGCTCAATACCCCCGGCACGCCGAATCAGATTTATGTGGCTCCGCCCGAAATGTGCGGCGACCCGTTCACCCCCATCTACGATGTTCAGGGCAGCGGAGCGGCCAGCCCACTGGCAGGCACCGAAGTGGCCATCGAGGGCGTGGTGGTCGGCGACTTCCAGAACAACGCTATCCCGGATAACGGCAACCTGAACGGTTTCCACGTCCAGGATCCGATCGGCGACGGCAATCCAGCCACCTCGGAGGGCATCTTCGTTTACGCGCCGGGCGGCATGGATGTCAGCCTGGGCGATGCCGTGCGCGTGCGCGGCAATGTCTCCGAGTACTATGGCCTGACCGAAATCACTGCCAGCCAGATTTGGTTATGCTCCAGCGGCAACAGCATTACACCCACAGCCCTGTCCCTGCCGGTGACGAGCGTGGGTGACTTCGAAGCCTACGAAGGGATGCTGGTCACCTTCCCCCAGAGTCTTTACATCTCCGAATACTTCAACTTCGACCGCTACGGCGAGATCGTGCTGACCTCACAGCGGCACCTGACCCCCACGGCGGAATTCGAGCCCGGACCGGACGCCATCCAAGCCGCGCAGGCTTTCCTGCTCGATAAAATCACCCTTGACGATGGGCGCTCGACCCAGAACCCGGATCCGGCCATTCATCCGAACGGGTTTGTCTTCGACCTGAACAACTTGTTCCGCGGCGGCGACCTCCTCCAGAACGTGACCGGGGTGCTGGACTACAGTTTCAACCTGTACCGCATCCAGCCCACGCAGGGAGCCGATTATATTTCTGCCAACCCGCGCCCAGCCCAACCGGAGGATGTCGGTGGAAACCTGAAAGTCGCTTCTTTCAACGTGCTCAATTACTTCTCGACCATTGACACCGGCGCGTTCATATGCGGCCCGCTCCAGAATCTGGAGTGCCGCGGCGCAGACACCCCTGAAGAATTCACCCGCCAGCGCGACAAGATCATCGCGGCGATCACAGCCATCAACGCGGACGTGGTCGGTCTGCTGGAGATCGAGAACAACGTGAACGATGAAGCGCTGCAAGACCTGGTAGATGGCCTGAACGCCGTCAACGGCGCGGGCACCTACGATTACATCCACACTGGTGTGATCGGCACGGACGCCATCAAGGTGGCTTTGATCTATAAACCCGCTTCAGTTTCGCCAGTTGGCAACTATGCCATCCTTGACTCCAGTGTTGATCCGCGCTTCATTGACACCAAGAATCGCCCGACCCTGGCGCAAACCTTTATGGACAACACCACGGGCGGCATTTTCACCGTGGCAGTCAACCACTTAAAGTCTAAAGGCTCGAACTGTAACGATGTCGGCGATCCCGACCTGGGGGATGGTGCGGGAAACTGCAACATCACCCGTACCCTGGCTGCCCAGGCGCTCGTGGATTGGCTGGCAACCGATCCGACCGGCAGCGGCGACGAAGACTTCCTGATCATCGGCGACCTGAACTCCTATGACAAGGAAGACCCGATTGACGCCATCAAGGCTGGTCCGGATGATACTCTCGGCACAACAGACGACTACACCGACATGGTCTTCCAGTTCCAGGGCGAAGAGGCTTACTCCTATGTCTTCGACGGGCAGTTGGGCTACCTCGACCATGCCCTGGCCAGCCCCGGCCTCGTGGGCGAGATCACGGGCGTGACCGACTGGCACATCAACGCCGACGAACCGGACCTGATTGACTATGATATGAGTTTCAAGCAGCCTGCCCAGGACGCGCTCTATGCCTCGGATGTCTACCGCTCGTCTGACCATGACCCCATCATTATCGGTCTGAGCATATGCGACGAGATAGCCCCGGTGTTTGAATCCGTCTCGGTATCGCCGGATACCCTGTGGCCTGCCAATCACAAGTATGTGGAGGTAACAGCCACAGTCGTCGTCAGCGATAACTTCGATCCGAATCCGACGGTGACCCTGGTATCGGTCACTTCAAGTGAAGAAGATGAGGGCCTGGGTGACGGTGACTTCCCGGATGATATCGTCATCATTGACGATTTCCACTTCGAGTTGCGCGCCGAGCGCTCCGGCATCAATGGGACGGGTCGAACGTACACCATCACCTACATGGTGACGGATGCCTGCGGCAATTCCACTTCCCAAGAGGTGTCCGTCTTCGTACCATTCAGCCAGAAGAAGTAAGTGTATTTCGCTGGAACATACATGACCCCCATCCCTAACCCCTCCCCCGAAACCGGGGGAGGGGAATTGATTGAAAAATGGGAGCGAGCGGTGCTTCGCGCCAGCTCGCTCCCATTTTTCAATGTTTACTTATCAATCTACCTTACACCTGAAACGCGCTGGCAAAATCGGAGCCAGCCGGCTCCTGGAATAGACGCAGGTCGAAGAAGGAGGCCGCTGCCAGGAGGTGGTCAATGATTTCCGCCTGGATGCGTTCGTACTCATTCCATTTCGTTGTTTTGGTGAAAACATACAGTTCGACTGGTAAACCTGTGGAGGTGGGGGCCAGTTCACGCACGATCAAGTCCATCCTTTTCGTGTGGATGCTGGGATGGTTTTTCAAGTATGTTTCGATATACGCCCGAAAGATTTCCATATTGGTGATCTGCGGGCCATCCAACGGTGAATCGAGTTCGGCATGGTTGCTCTTGTATTCATCGGCTAGGCTTCGGCGTTTGGATACATAATCTGCAATCAAGTCTATTTTGGCATACCGTTCGATCATCTCCGGCGTACAGAAGCGGACAGTGTTCTGGTCGAGGCGAATGGAACGCATCATGCGGCGTCCTCCACTCTCCTGCATCCCGCGCCAATTCTTGTAGGCAGTATCCATTATCTTGTGGGTCGGAATAACCGTAATGGTCATGTCCCAATTCTGGATTTTGATGGTGTGCAGGCTCATATTGATGACCACCCCATCCGCCTCATATGATGGGACCTCCAGCCAATCCCCCTCCTTGACCAGGTTATTGGCTGAAATCTGTATACTGGCAATCAGCGCCATAATGGTATCGTGGAAGACGAGGAGCAGGACAGCGGTTAGCGCGCCGAGTCCGCTCAGGAGTAAAAGCGGCGATTCACCCGTGACGAGGGAAATGCTGATAATAATCCCCACCATGTAGATAAGTATCTTTCCAATGTCCAGGTAGCCTTGGATGCTGACCCCGGTGAAGGAAGGGGTGCTCTCGTAGATTTGATTGAATGCGTCCAGGAGACCGTTCAAGGTCAGGATGGAAACCCAGAGGATGAAGAATAGGGCCGTTTTCTCGATGATGGTCTGTATGTCTGGAGCAAGATAGGCGAACGTGTAGGCAACGATCAGCGGGGCCAATAGGGAGGCGCGATACGGACGCAATTTCTTGACAATGGCGTCATCATATTTATTCTTTGTCAGTGTGGTTATGTAAGTAAGTCCACGCCCGAATATCAGGCGGGCGAGCAGATAGATCACGGACAGGAGCAGGGCGGCAACCCCTACCGCGAGGCTGGGGTTCTCAGCAATCCAAGCCTGGAGATCGAAAAGTTCCATAACTGCCTCCGGTTTCTATTCCGAGAATGCTGAGTAATTATATCAAAATAGCGTTTCAATTATCATATATCATTAAGAGAACCGCCTAGAACAGGCGGTTCTCTTATGATT
>JBFMCM010000381.1:0-9630 GCA_040754355.1 Chloroflexota bacterium
TAGCGATTATGGGAGAATCAGGTCATTCTTTTGGATTACATGTACACACAGAGTTTGCAATAAATGAGGAAGGGATGATTGATGATAGTACGATTGATCTTTGGAAAGCAATTGCAGGAAGAATTGACGAACAAGGGAATAAAATAGATCCCGCCTTAATTCTATCTTCACCATAATTATTATTGAAGGAATCGGCTTATATGAGAAAAATATACGTTGTGATGTTAATGCTTTGTGCCCTCACTGTCTCGTTGCAAGGCTGTCGCTCTCATGAAATACAAACTCCTTTTCCTACAACCACAATAATCGACAATGTCTTGTCAACTCCCACTGCGACCACCACTCCAACCAGCCAAGTAGCATATGGACAATGGGACGAGCATTACATGAGGTATGACTATCTCTGGTTTGCAAACAATGACGGAAGCGATCGGCGAGTTGCCTTTGACTGGCTCGGATTCACTGAGGGATTTACCTTCCTGCCAGATGGCTCTGGAATGCTTGTATGGTCGAATGAAGTGTTAGGAGGATACTTTCAACAATACATTAATGCTAGCCTAGAAACGAATCTTCCAGGTCCATGTGTAACTTGTTCGATCGAAGATGTTACCTACCCCCCATTTATCTCACCTGATGGTTATAAAATGGCAGTGATAACAAAGACGGGATTGCACGTTGCTAATTTAGATGGGACCGATGTACAGCAAATCATTCCGATGGATAGGCGAAGAGGCTATTGTATTGGTCCTGTAACTTGGTCGCCTGATGGACAATTTATCTCGGTGGCAGTTTTTGATATTGATACAGGAACACATATTTTCCGAGTTCGAAGAGATGGATCCGATCTTGTGAATCTTACTCAGGCTCAAGGTCCATATGAGGATTTTGCTAATCCGGCATGGTCACCGAATGGAGAATTGATAGTATATGTGAGTGGCGACCATACGATCCGTATTATGGCCACTGATGGTACGAATGTAAGGAACATTGCTGAAATAATTCCAGATACAGAGGTATGGGATGCAGCGTCAGGCGAACCGCCCCATTGGTCACCAAATGGCAGCAAATTGCTTTTTTATTCGGCAGTCGAGCCGGATGGACGGGCGGACATCATTGTTATTAATGCCGATGGCACAGGATGGACCAACCTGACGAACACACCTGATGCAAGAGACTGGGATCCGGTCTGGTCGCCGGATGGAACTCAGATCGCGTTCTTGACCGACCGTGACGGCAACACTGAGGTCTATGTGATGAATGCCGATGGCAGCAACCCGGTGAATATTTCCCAGTCTCCGGAGACGGAGGAAGGCAGCCCCCTCTGGAGGCCATGAGAAAATATAATAAAAAACCGGGCGGGAAGACCCCTGCCCGGCGGTGTGGCGGCGCATGACCATTCAGGCTCCAGTAACACTTGGTAAGGGATTTTATCCTTAGAGTGCCTGACAAAACCTCGCTCATGGCGGCGTCCCCGCCGCCGAGGACGGCGGCGAGAGCAGTTTTGTTAGTGGTTCTTAGACGTGCTGGTCCACCAGGATCGGATTGCCATCGGGGTCCAAAACGACAAAACTGGCGGGACCCGTGGTATTCTCTTCGGCCTCGCTCTGGAACTGGACACCTTGCGCCTTCAACTGGCGCTGGATATCGCGGACATCCGTGAAAGTTTCGAGCGGGCGGGCATTGCTGTCCCAGCCGGGGTTGAAAGTCAGGATATTCCTCTCGAACATCCCCTGGAAAAGACCGATCACGTGGTCGCCATTCTTCAGGATCAGCCAATTCTGCGCGATATCTCCCATAAAGACCTCGAAGCCGAGTTTCTCGTAAAAAGCCCTGGACGCCTGGATATCTTCCACTGCCAGACTGATGGAAAATGCACCGAGTTCCATGTTTTGCTCCTTAGATGGGTAAATTGGAATGCGGAAGGTTCATCTGGCTACCGGATGTAAGTCAGCGAGAGGGTCAGGCTGGGGATGAAGCCAGTCAGGGCAGCCAGGAACGCCCGCCCAAAGTCCAGGTCCTGCTCGACCACGACCGCCAGGAGGATGGTGACGAGGATCCACAATGAGACGGCAATGAAGAAAAGCCACCAAAGGGGGGTTCCGGATTCGCTGAACAGGGTGATGGCCCAGGTACCGAGCATCAGCACGATCGTGGGCGGGACGAACCCGACCGCGAACAGGCTGAACTGTCCCGAGAATGTCCCCCGGCCTCCCAGGGCCGGGGCGACGAGCGAGACGCAGCCGGCAAAGACGATCGCCTGCAGGAGGTCGGTGGGCACCTGAAAATAGGCAATATACAGCCAGCCCTGTTCAGGTGGAATGGCCAGGAGCGGCGCGGGCACGACCGGCTGGCCGGTGAAGTGGAAGTAAAGTTGCTTGGTAATGGCCACTGCGCTGTGCAGGAGCAGGGTGTAGAGGCCGAACCGGACCCGTCGCGGATGAACCTTGAGGGCTGCCAGCGTACGCCGGGGAGCGTACAGGACGCCGAGCAGGGTTTTCAGGTAACTCATCCGGTCATCCTGCGCCAGCCTTCAGCTTGATCGTGGCAACCAAGTGGACCTTACCTTCCTTGGTCAGGCAAACGGGTATTCTCCCATACCTGACGATTGGCTTGACGGTGAAGCCGGTGCCCATCCTGTACTTTGAAGGACTGTCATGAGCCAGTATTGGTCAACTCATTGCGACAGTGACGCCCCGCACTGTTCGCAGAAGTTGTTCTCCGGAGGGTTGCTGGCCCCACAAACTGGGCACTGGCGTTGCGTCGGCTGAACCGGCGTCATGACAGGTTTCCGTTCACTTGTCGCCTCCGACCGGGGTTGTCGTTTCCTGCGAACAACAATGGCTATGACAATGGCCACAACCACCACCAGGATAAAACAACAACTGACAATCACGGCAACATTCACGATATCCCATGCAGTATCTGTCATCGTTCTCACCTTTATCCTTTATGCTTCGTGAATTGTTGATGAAGGATTTTGCCACAAAATGGGCAGGCTATCCAATCCGGCTCTACCGGCTTGCCGCAGTTCCCGCAAGATAGCGGTGCATCCTCTTTCCAAGTTTTGGCCGGTTTTGCCTCGAGCTTCGTTCCACAATTGCCGCAAAACGTTGCGCCGGGACGAAGTGCTTTTCCGCACGAAGGGCAGATTGCGGCTGATGGAGTCTTCTCCGGATTTGTATTCTTCCCGGAGCGCGCCGGTTTGGGCTTTGACTTCGATACAGACTTTACTCCGCCTGGCGCGGCTTGATCGCCAAATTGAGCCCCGCAATTGCCGCAGAACTTCACCCCCGGTCGGAGGATCTTGCCGCAAGAAGGACAGGCATATACAGCTGGCGCACTGACAACAGGCCGCCTTGCAGGTGTTGGGGAAGGTTGGGGTTGTGGCGAAGGCGTTGCCGCCCGGATAGCCTGCTTTCTGGTTGGTTTCGTCTCTGAACACGGCGGTACGGCTTCCGTTCCTTCACTGACCTGCCCTTCGGCAGACAGCGTGGCAAACATTTCTTCCACGAATGCTTCAGGATCGGTCATCATCAGCTTCAGAGTTCGTAATTTCACCTGCCTGCGCTGGTTATAGTGGCCCATCATTTCTTGGAGCAGATTATCAACCTTGCCTCCCTCGTACTTTTGAGTCTGCGGATTTCGCCATTTGAGGTCATTAAGCCTAATTTCCAGTATCTTGTCCTGTTTCCCATTAGTACGGATGGCCGTATTGGTGAGGTGGATTTCTCGGGAAAGCATTTCTTTCTTGAGTAATGGCGGTTGTATGAGAAGTGTTGTGTATTCCTTTTTACTGATCGTCCCTCGCTGCCATATCTGCCCCTCGAAATCCACATTAAACCAGAATGATATGGAAATGGCCGCAGAAAAGCCTCCTGAGTCGATGAAAATGAAACGTAAGTCAGAGGCTCCTAATTGCATAAATCCGGTATATTCTGGTCCCCAACTGGTAAGTTGTGCACTGAAGTGCACCTTCCCGATCCATGTAATCGACTCGCCCGGCAGGGTAAACAATCGTTCGGCAATGACGGAACTCGGTTGTTCAGCCAAAGCCTTTGACAATGGCGGTATAAAACCTCTGCTGACCTGGTCAATGAATTTATCGTCTATTTGCATGTTTTCCGCTCCATTCCTACGGACGTAGCGCCTTGAAATACGCATCCCAAAATGTCAAGATGGGGAATGTCAACCGCAAGTCTTTAGCCTTCTTCATTATCGTTTGTCAATGCCCACTCCCAGGAACCGGTCGGGAGGCCCTCAAGGGTCTGTCCTTTTGCTCGGGGCTGCTTGCCTCGCTTTCAATCATCCAATTTTGCTCCACAATGCGAGCAATAATTTACCCTCGAAAACAATGCTTTATTGATAATTGTCTTCCCGCACGAATCACAAAACTTGATCATACGAATATTCATGAAAGTTATCAGAGCAATTGCTGAGAGGGAAACAACTAAACCTACAAAATCCATCATTCCTGTCGCAATAATGAAGATTCCAAAAAGAATGCCCATCGAAATTCCATACCAGGGAAAGTATCGTTTCTTAAACGCTACGTCGTCGTTTATGAGAAATACAATCCAGCCTGCTAATCCAAGCACCACATAAAGGCTTATCGATATTACAAGAGCGATTTCTCTGATTTTATCCATGAATTACTCCCAGTAGCCGGTCGGGAGGCCGTCAAGGGTATGGCCTTTTGCCCAGAGGCTGCCGTCCTTGTGGTATTCGATGTGGGGTTTTGGTTTACTTGCGGGCATGGTATTACTCCTTGGCTGAACATTTGCTGCCACCACACGTGGTTCTTTTATGCTGTATTGGACTTTCCCGATTCCAACGGGGTGGCTCAGCGGGCAGCGGTGGAGCCGCTGCCTGAGCGAAGCGGATGGACGGGAACCGGTGTAAGCGCTTATTCTTCCTTCAACGCGACAGGTCCTTTGTAGTCATTTATGCTAAAGCGACCTTGATTTGTGTGATGAGTGAATGAGCACTTTTAATGAGTGCATCGCCTTGTGTTTTGATTATGTAGACGCGTTGTAGAAAATCAGTTGTTAGATTCTCGGGGCGTGCGCGATCGGATATCTCCCTGTCGAGAGGCAAGAGTTGAATCCTAACAAATCCATCAAGAGCAATAACCGTATCTGTTAATTCCTTGGCCAATTTTCTTGCTCGCCCAACCTGAAGACTCTTTGAAGCAAGTATTCCCAAGACAGGATTAGTATTCTCGCTCATGAATTGCGCTGCCTTGCGTCTTTCTTCAAGGTTATAAGTCACTGGAACTGCCAACCCCGCTCCCACAGCGGCAAATGTGTCCCCCATGATATTAATCATTTTGTCCGCCCCAGCAAGCCAATTCATTATTGGCTCAAGCATTTGTGCACGAATGACGAGCGTTTGTCGGACGCGTTCGTAACGCCGACCGAAGACGAAGCTTAAAGTCGCGGCTAAAAGGGTAGAAGCCGCTCCGAGGATGGCGATTATTACTGATTCTGACATTTTATTCATCCTTTGACAAATGACGATAAACCATCATTTTTTGAGCCGTTTCAAGACGCGAAATACTTGTTTATATGTACCGCCTTACTTCTCATGGGCGGCGAAGATTAAACCAGTATAGCACGAGTCTCCGAAATGAAATCAACAGTAAATTGATTTTTACATCACTGGGATTCTAGAACAAACCAAGATATTCTATGGCACTCCTGCCGCTCCGCACCCAGATCGCGGCTCTTTAGCACCACCGTCAGTCCCAGCGAGCGGGCCTCGGCGCAGGCGGCTTCGAAATCCAGGGAGAAACCCTTTCCGCAGTACCTGCGGTCAGGCCGCCCATGCTCTCAACAAACTCTCTACAAGCAAATATGCACCCAACAAGGCAAGCACAATCGCAGATACAAGAATCAGGACTCGCCTGCCACTCGGACCGAGAAAACGCGTCGTTCCGAAAAGGAGTATGGTACACGCTGTGACAGTTACCATGGTGGCATAAAATGCAGCGAGGAACACCACCGCGTTCGCAGGGTCTTGATGCCATGCTGCCAAAGCCGTAGGTCCGAGAACCAGGCTCCAGCCAAGATACGGGTTGGGATTGAGAATGTTGACGAGAACAGCCTGGAAGAGGGTGCGCGGGGCCGAGTCGCGGGTCTCGGCACCTGGCGCGGTCGGGTCCCTCCAGCGCTTGTACCCTGCCCATGCCAGGTAGATAAGGAAAATACCGCCTGCCGCCTGCAATATCCAGTTCAGGATTTCGGGGAGGCGGTTGAGAACCAGCAGTATCAGCAGTGCGATCGGCCCGTCGCTGATCAGGGGAGCGAAGGAGGCGGGGAGGGTGCGTCTCCAGCCTTTTTGTGCCACGCTGGCGAGGAGAAACGCTTGTAACGGGCCCGGTTGGATGGCGGCGGCAAAGGCGAAGCCGCTGCCGATGAGGATATATTCGAACATTTCAATCTTTCTTTTCACTCCTTGGGTAAGGCAACCAAATTGTTTGCGTTACCTGCTTGCAGGCATGAGGAGGAAAAAGCACGGTGTAGTGGAAAATTGGTAGTGCAAACCACTTACAAAATTCACTGACATTCCTGCCGGTACGCATCCAGGTCCCGGTCCTTCAGCACTATCGTCCGCCCCGGCGATTTGGCTTCCGCCATCAGATATAGAACTTCAGCGGATCAATCTCCTCGCGCAGCAGGCGCAGTTCTTCCGCGCTGGGCGGTTCGTTCTGTCCCACTTTCCCAGGAATGATCAATTCGAAGCCGGTGTTGGCTTTCACTTCGTCCACCGTCACGCCGGGATGCAGGGATTTGAGTCTCATGCGGCAGGTCTCCGGCTCGTAATCCATCAACGCCAGGGTGGAGACAACGTAGGCCGGGCCGGTGCCGGGCGGGAGTCCCGCGGCTTCGCGTGCGCCGCGTCCGGTCAGAAATCCGGGCGTGGTGATGAAGTCCACTTTGGGAACGAAGCGGCGGGAATCGTGCTGCATGATGGCCACCGTCCGCCAGCAGTGCGAGCCGACGTCGTTGCCGCCGCCTGCGCCGGGCAGGCGCGCCTTCGGGTGGTCGTGTTCGCCGATGGTGGTGCTGTTCAGATTGCCGTAGGGATCGATCTGCGCGCCGCCCAAAAAGCCGTAGTCAATGAAGCCGCGCTGGGCAGTTTCCATGGTATCGCAGATGCCCAGGGCGGAGACGCCCCTGTGGAAGGTGCGCGCTTCGCCGACGGCGCGCGGCAGTTCCTCGAGGATGGCGCCCGTCCCGCCGAACTCGAAAACCGGGATGAGATTGGGCGCGCTGGTCTTGGAAGCCAGCATGGCGGCCAGCATCGGGATTCCGGTCCCGATGAAGCAGGTTGTGCCGTCCTCGAACAGTTGCGCTGCCACGCAAATCATCAATTCAGTTTTGGAATATGTCTCGGCCATGGTTTACCTCTTTCAACACGACACCTCACCACCTGACACTTTCCAACAAGTGGTGGTCGAGTAGCCCCGAATGTTTTTGGAGGGGCGTATCGAGACCACATTTCAGACGCTTTCTGTCACTGTTGGTCTCGATACGGCGGAAAACGCCGCCTACTCGACCAACGGACTGCTTATAAAACAAACTGTCCGGTGGTAACATGACACGAAGTCACATAAAGAATCTCCATTGTGAACAAGGAAACCTTCGTGATCCTTTGTGTTTAGACTCTCTTCTCGCGCAGTTCGACAGCCTGCTTCAGGCGTCCTTCGCCGATGAGTTCGAGATACTCAGCGTGATTTTTCAGGTTGTAGATATATTTATCGAGATACTCCTGCGCGCCCTCGGCGGTCTTGCTCATCTCGACCCATTCCTTGATGCCCGGCTCGTCGCGGCCGTAGACGTAGGCCATCTCGCCCGGGTGGGAACCGAACGGCGCGTGAACGACGGCGTCCACCAGGTAATAGGGGATGATCGTCCGGTCGGGGTATTTGCGGATCTCCTCGGTCGGGACGATCTCCTCCGCGCTGATGATCAACCGTTTGCAGGCGCGTGCCATCTCGGCCGCGAACCCGCTGATGCCCTCGATCTGGCAGTTGCCGTGCTTGTCAGCGCGGTGAACGTGGATGAGAGCCACGTCGAGAATGAGCGCCGGCAGCAGCGCGACCTTGATGCCGGTGAATGGGTCTTCCACAACTTTGGCGGCGCTGTATTTGAGCATATCGCTCCCGAGCATCGAACGGGCCGGCAGGAAAGGCACGCCCATCGCCGCGGCTTTCATACGCCAGGTGATGGAGGCGTTCGACCACTCGACGCATGTCTCGACCTGCCCCGATTCGACCGCCCGGCGCAGGGCGGCGGAGGTGCCGTAGACCTCCAGCCCGATGTAGGTGATATCCAGTTTCTTGACCATGCCCGCGGCCAGCCACAGGTCGAGTTCGAGCACCCCCTGTCCGCAGACGCGCAGGTCTTTTCGTCCCTGCCGGACGACTTCGCGCGCCAGCGACATCGGGCAGCGCACCGTGCCGTAGAGTTCCGTGCCGATGTAGCAGCCATCGGTCACGAACTGGCGGATGGCCTCCTGCTCGGTCATGACTTTGTCAACCAGTTTGCGGGATTTCCTGGTGCGGTTCCATTCTCGGAATTCATCCAGGTCGTATGGCTGGATCAATTCCCCGGCTCCGGATTCGATTGCTTGCATAGCACTCCTCCGATTGGCGATCGTTATTGGAGATTGCGAATCATCGATGAAGGACTAGCCACCTGACACTTTTGAATTCAGCAGCCCAACGGCGGTCGAGTAGGCGTAATTTGCCGTATCGAGACCCCGTTGGCGGCGGTTCTCGGTCTCGATATGCCAGGAAAGCACTGGCTACTCGACCATCGAACCGCCTTCTTGAAAACTGTCAGATCGCTGGATGAAGGATAATCAGTGCGTAAATTTTACCTTAGAACCGCTAATAAAACTGCTCTCGCCGCCGTCCCTTCGACTGGGTTTCGACAGGCTCAACCTGCCAGCTCAGGGCAGGCCTCGGCGGCGGGGACGCCGCCTGGAGCGAGGTTTTATTAGCACTCTTAGTTCTTTCTCGTTCCATCAGGAGAAACTTTCATGGGCAGGCCTGCCGATACGCATCCAAATCCCGGTCTTTCAGCACCATCGTCAGCCCCAGCCAGCGGGCTTCGGCGCAGGCGGCCTCGAAATCAACGTCCATGTCGGTGTATTCGACGGCAAAGACGGGTTTGCCGGCTTCGAGGAAGGGCGTCATCTCTCCGCACCAGCCGTAGTAGAAGCAATCCTCGGTGATGGCGAAATCGTAATACGGCTGGAGGTCGGTGGCCATGTCGGGAGCATTCTTCAGGCCGATGGCCAGGCCGCGGGCGTGCGCCTCGTCCGCCAGCCAAAGAGCGAAAGCCAATTGGTCGGCGTAAGTGATGGGGAAGCCGGTCTCGTTGCCGAGCACTTCCATGTTGTCCGGCTCGACGCCGTCGAAGCCCCGCGCGGCGCACAGATCGAGACGGGCGCGCAGGATGGGAGCCAGCGCGTCGATCTGGCGGATGTCCAGCCACGTCTCGCCCGGCCAGCCTTCGTAGTCGTTCCCGAGCACTTCTTCCGGGAACTGACCGGCGTCGGGGCGCCAGTCCTCCCACGAGCCGACCGAGATGTAGCAGACGACCTTGCGCCCCGCAGCGTGCA
>JBFMCM010000382.1:0-4088 GCA_040754355.1 Chloroflexota bacterium
CGCCGGCCACGCACGCCCCCCAGGCTTCCATGTTTTTCTGGATTTCTTCGGGAAGCGGACCGTTCGTGACGATGTCCGAGACAGCCACACGCCCGCCGGGTTTCAGGGCACGGAATACTTCGCGGAAAACCTGCGGCTTGTCGGGGGAAAGGTTGATGACGCAGTTCGAGATGACCACGTCTATGCTGTCAGCCTCGACCGGCAGGCTTTCGAGGTAGCCCTGGCGGAATTCGACGTTGGTGTGCCCCAGGCGAGTCGCTGCGGCGCGGGCGCGTTCGAGCATTTCCGGGGTCATGTCCACACCGATGACATGTCCGCCTGCCCCGACCTGTTTGGCGGCCAGGAAGCAGTCCAAGCCGCCGCCGGAGCCGAGGTCCAGCACCGTTTCGCCGGGCTGGAGGGCAGCCAGGGTGATCGGGTCGCCGCAGCCCAGGCTGAAGTCCGCCACCTCGCCCGGCAACCCGGTGGTCAGTTCTTCCGGATAGAGCATATTGCTCCCGCCGCAGCAGGAACTACCCGCGCGGGCTTGTTCCGCATAATGCTCGCGGACGCTTTCGCGGATGGAATCAGGGTTTTTGGTCATTCTTACCTCCAGATGGAATTGTCAAATAGACACAAGTCTATATATTGGGCTAAAAAAAGAGGGCTCACGAAACAATCTTTTCCATGCCATTTTCGCCCTGGAAATTGGCGCGCAACTGTCCGCAGCAGACTGTGACGCGCTCCTGGTTCAGCCGGTAGAACGTCTGCTTGCCCTCCTCGCGGACGTCCACCAGCCCGGCCTCGCGCAGGATGGCGAGGTGATGCGAGACCGTCGGCTGGGTGACGTTCAGCCGCTCGACGATCTCGGATACCGAGAGCCACTGGCAGCAGCAAATCTTCATGATCTTCTGGCGGGTCTCGTCGGCCAGGGCCTTGGCGAAGAGGACAGGGTCGAAATCGGACATATAGATTACCGTCTATTTGATATTATATAGATAAGTGTCTATTTGTCAAGGAAAAACACCGGTATTTTCTTTCTTTCAGATGTACCTGTTTTCCCTTTCGAAACACACAATCCCAAAGACGAAGTAAAATCGCCCCTATGCGCCGAACCGTCCTTCCCATCCTCCTAATATTCCTCCTCGCCTCCTGCGAATCTGCCAGCCCAAGTAACGAACTGGGCTATGAAGTCGTCACCCACCCGGATGGGCCGCTCTATGTTGGCGACCGGGTCAGTTTCGAGGTCTTCGCGCCGGAGGGAGAAACGGCCAGCGAAGTCGTCGAAGTAAATTTCGATGGCCAGGCGCTCGGCTCGACCTCCTTTGTCCCCTTCGGTCTCGGACAGCGCGACCAGGCCACCTTCTGGTGGATCTGGGATACCGCCGGGCTGGAGCCGGGACGCTATACCATCACCTTCACGCTGGGCAGCGGCTATTCCTGGGAGGAGGAAATTCGACTGCGCCCGGCCGGCCGCGTTCCGCCACCGGAGCCGGAGGCCGCCTGGGCCTCCACCACCACCGAATGCTGCACTATCTATTACATCACCGGCACCGACGCCGAGCGCGATATCGCCGTCCTTTCGGCGCTGGCGGATGAAGAGTCCGATGCCGTGGCTGCCCAGATAGGTGCGATCCTTCAGGAGCGCATCCCAATCATCTTCATGCCGCGCGTCGTCGGGCATGGCGGCTTTGCCTGGGACGGTGTCTACATCTCCTACCTGGACGAAAACTACGTTGGCAATGAAATGGACGTCGTGCTGCATCACGAATTCGTCCATTACTATGACGATTGGATCGGCGGCGAATACATGCCGACCATCTTGCAGGAAGGGTTGGCCGTCTACCTGAGCGGCGGCCATTTCAAGCCCGAGCCCCTTGGTCCGCGCGCCGCAGCCATGTTCGACCTGGGCTGGTACATTCCCCTCGAAACCCTGGCCGACGATTTCTATGACCAGCAGCACGACATCGGCTATTTGGAAGCCGCTGCCCTGGTTCAGTATCTCTACGAAACCTACGGCCCCGGCGCGTTCATGGAATTCTACCGCACCATCCCTCTGCCCGACGGGGAATCCGACGCGCAGGTCCTCGACGAAGCCTTGCGCGACCAGTTCGGCGTCTCGCTGCCGGACCTGGAATCTGCCTTTAAAAACTACCTATCCTCCCAACCTGTGACGGACGAGGTCCGCACCGACCTCGAGTTATCGGTAGCCTATTTCGATACCCTGCGCCGCTACCAGTCCCTGCTCGACCCCTCTGCCCATTTCCTGACCGCCTGGCTGCCGGAAGGCAAAGCCATGCGCGACCTGGGCATCGTGGCCGACTTCACCCGCCGGCCGCGCGGCTGGAAGAACTGGCTGGTCGAAACGATGCTGCTGCATAGCCATGATGAATTGTTTGGCGGGGGTTACAAAGCCGCTGCGCGCATCCTGGACTGGACGAACTGGGTCCTGGACGCCCTCGAGCCTTAAACAGAAGTAGGTCACGCGGCAGCGTGACCTACATTTTTTTTACACAACGTTTTCAGGTTACGGGCAGACCGCGCCGAGCCACTGCGCCACGAAGGGCAGGTATTGACACCAACGCGCCCCGGTCGGGTCTGAGTCTATCCACCACAGGAAGCCGACGCAGCCCAAGATTGCGCACACAATCAGCACCAGGATAAGGATCAGCACGATCTTGCCGGAGCCGGATTTCTTGGCGGGGGCAGCCGCAGGCGCGGGTCCGGCCGGCACCTGGCCGGAATAAGCGGGTTCCGGAGGCGGCGGTGGCGGCGCGGCGGGACGTCGTGCGGCGGCCGCGGTCCGCGGGGCTTTAGCCGCAGCAATCATCGTTGCATTCGCGTCGGCGATGGCTTCGTACATCAGGGCGATGTTTTCGCCAAAGGAGACGATGTCATTGGGATTCAGCACCTGCATACCCGAGATGCGACTCCCGTTGACAAAGGTGCCGTTGGTCGAGCCGAGATCCTGGATGACGTAGGATGAGCCACGCAGTTCCATTCTGGCGTGTTTTCGGGAGACTTCGGCGTCGTTGATGGAAATGGGATTGCTGGCGTCGCGGCCGATGGTCAATTCGTTCCCTTCGATTGGGAAAACCTTGCCGGGATTCGGCCCAGAGCGCATGACAAATTGGAATTGGGACATAGTACCTCCTGGAATGAAAGCAGTTCCGATTTCTTTGTATAGTGTACAGAGTTTGTCAGAAAAAGTCAAATCGCCCGATTCACCTATTGGGCGAATACTCTCCTGAAAAGGTCGGATTCTAGCAGGCCATTCGGGTCACAGCGTTTTTTCAGGGCGCGGAACTTTGCCACAGTCTCCTCGCCCAGGAAGCGGGCAGCAGTTTCAGGACGGGTTTCGCTGTTCTTGGCAAAATAGAAACGGCCGCCAGCCTCCAGCACGATGCGGTCGAAGTCCTGGAGCATCTGCGCCAGCCGCGGGCGATTGGAATCGGTTACCTTGAAATCCAGTGCCAGAGATAAGCCGTCCACGGCATGGGAGAGCAGGAAACCGTCCGGGCGGTGGCGTTTGGTCACGGCCAGGTACGAGGGCAGGGAACGCCGGTGGGAAAGGGACAGGACCTCGGTCCAGGCAGCCAGGGCAGTTTCTTTGGGAAGAAACGATTGATATTGGATGAGCCGTCCATAGGCCAGTTCCCAGTTTGGCACATAGTCCAGCAGGAAGTGGAAGGCGGCGTGCGGCTGGCGGTAGGTCTTCTCCCGCCTCCCGAGGATGTACTTGCCCGTATTGACCCCCCAGGTGCCGAGGTTATTCATGAACGGTCCCATGAAAAAGTGCAGGAGCGACTTGGGAAGCAGCCCGAAAAACTTGTCGGGCAGGGTCTGATATTCCACGCGCAAGGTGCGGGAGGCGTCCGGGTCTTCGCCTTCAGCCAGGTAGTCGGCGGTGTGCAATTGGCCGCGGCCCAGGCCTTTGCCGCGGGCGGTAGCGTCCAGCCAGCCGACGGTGTAATTGTGCGTCAGAGCCGCCTCGGCAATAGCGTGCAAATGGGTTTCCAGGTCCGGGACGTTCCAGGCATGTACGTTGAGCAGGCCGGAATGGACGCGTTTCATCTGGAGCGTGATGGAGGTGAATACACCCAGCATCC
>JBFMCM010000383.1:0-5525 GCA_040754355.1 Chloroflexota bacterium
GCACCCTGGCCGATATCCTGATCCTGGCCGGCCATGAAGCCGTGGAGGCTGCCTCCGGCCCGCAGGCGCTGGAAAAAGTCCGCGCCCAGGCCTTCGACTGCGTCCTGACCGATGTGCGCATGCCCGGCATGAACGGCGTTGAATTCTATCGCCAGTTGCGACAATCCCAGCCCGGCCTGCCTGTAGCGCTCATGACGGCTTACGCCGCCGACGAGATCATCCGCCAGGGGTTGGAAGAGGGCGCAGTGGGCGTGTTCGACAAGCCGTTGAACATGACCCATTTGCTGGGGTTCTTTGCCTCGCTGGCCAGGAACCGCACCGTAGCCATTGTGGACGACGACCCGGCTTTTTGCAAAACCCTCGGCGACATCCTACGCCAGCGCGGTTTCACCGTGACACAGATTACAGACCCGCATACCGACGTGGAATTGATGACCTCCGATACCCAGGTCATCCTGCTGGACCTGAAACTCAACAGTATCAATGGGCTGGACGTTTTGAAGAGCATCCGGGCGCGTTATCCGTCCCTGCCGGTGCTGCTGATGACCGGTTACAGCCAGGAAATGACGAAAACCATCCAAGCCGCAATGGAGATCAGCGCGTATGCCTGCCTGTACAAACCGTTGGAGATTCCATCCCTATTGGAAACCCTGACGCAGTTCCAACTGGAGCGCTTGCGCGGTGCAATTGGGAGCAAGTAATTCTTGGCACGGGGAGAAGCCTGGATGAAAAAAAAGGCAATCACAGTCCTGATCATAGACGACGACCCTGGCCTGCAAGTCAGCCTGGGTGATATTCTGAAAGTAAAGGGCTTCGAGCCTATCGCCGCAAAAACCGGCCAGGCGGCCCTGGCCCAGGTTGAACGGCAAGAGATAGATGTGGCGCTGATTGACCTGCGCCTGGAAGACATGCCCGGCCTGGATGTCATGCGGGCCATCAAGCAGCATTCCCCGGATACCGAATGCATCCTGCTCACCGGTCACGCAACGCAGGATTCAGCCATCGAGGCGATCAATCTGGGGGCTTATTCCTATTATCAGAAACCGTTCAACATAGATCAATTGATCCTGTCCATCCGCCATGCCGGGGAGAGACGCTTGGCGAGCAGGGCGCTGACCGAGAGCGAGGCACGCTATCGCGGTTTGTTCGAAGATTCGCCGGTCTCCCTTTGGGAGGAGGATTTCTCGGCAGTCAAGAAGAGATTGGATGGCCTGCGTAAACGCGGCGTAAAAGATTTCCGCGCCTATTTGAAAGCCCATCCACAAGTGGTGAAAGAATGCGCCGCGTTGGTGCAGATTCTGGACGTGAACAAAACCACCCTGGAACTGTACCGCGCCGAAAGCAAGGAGGATTTGCTCAAGAACCTGGCCACGGTCCTGTGCGATGAGTCCTACGAACAATACCGCGAGGAACTCGTCTACATCGCCGAAGGCCGCACCCACTTCAGTTGGGAGGGAATCAACCAGAAGGTGGATGGCCGGCGGCTGGACGTAAGCATCTACTGGTCAGCCGCCCCGGGATATGAAAACGACCTCGCCAAAGTCATTGTCTCGATCGAGGATATTACCCAACGCAAACAAGCGCAGAACGCATTGCGCGCAAGCGAAACGCGCTACCGCACGCTGGCGGAAACTTCTCAAGACATGATCTTCATCATCACCCGCGATGGGTATATTGATTACGTGAATCAATTTGCAGCCAGCCAATTCGACCGCCAGCCCGAAAAACTGATCGGTAAGAAGCCAACGGATTTATTCCCTCCCGAAGTATCCAAGCGGCAGCAAAAAAATCTCCGCAAGGTTTTCCAGTCCGGCGAGCCTGTCTATACCGAGGAACCGACTCTGTTTGGCAAACGTGAAATTTGGCTCGGCACCTGGTTAATTCCGCTCGACAAAGACGAGGCCGGACGAGTAAAGTCGGTGATGGGCGTTTCACGTGATATGAGCGAACGCAAGCGGGCAGAAGCGGAACTGAAGGCGAACGAAGAACGTTTCCGTGCCCTGGTGGAACGCAGCCTGGATGTCATCACCCTGTTGGATGCGGATGGGAAGGTTCTCTACCACAGCCCGGCTTACTCCAGGCTGATGGGACGAACAGTGGAGGAACGGCTGGGAAAGAGTGTCTTCGATTATATTCATCCCGATGATCGGAAGAGGGCGCAGGCTGACTTAAAAAATCTACTGGCGGGCGCGCGTCGGACGGTGGAGGTGGCGGCGCGCCTCCAACACACGGATGGAACCTGGCGCTGGATCGAAGGCACAGCCATCAACTTGCTTCATGAGCCGGAAGTGCAGGCCATTGTCATCAACTACCGTGATGTCACCGAGCGCAAGCAAGCCGAAGAATCCCGCCGGGAAGCTGAATTGCGCTACCGCGCCCTCTTCGAGCAATCCCACGACGCTGTTTTCATCCTCGACCTCCATGGACGGCACCTGGCTGTCAACCCACACGCCGCCGAGATGCTGGGATACACTCCTGAGGAAATGCTGAGGCTTTCATTCCGGGATATTTCTGCCCAGGTGCCCCAGAGCGAAAAAACAATGCGGCGGCTGTTGAGAGGCGAACATATACCTCTCTACGAACGCACCTTTCGCAAGAAGACCGGTGAACTCGTGCCGGTGGAAATCAACGTGGAATTGGTGCGCGATGCCCAGGGCCGTCCGCTGCATATCCAGAGTGTTGTGCGCGATATTACAGAACGCAAGCGCGCTGAAGAAAAACTCCGCCAGCGCGCCGAGGAACTTGCCGCCCTCCAGGAGACCGTCCTCTCGATTACTGCCCCGCACAACCTGCCCGACCTCCTCCAGGCTATCGTCGAACGTGCGACACGACTCCTGAAAGCCGAAGGCGGAGGCTTGTACATGTGCGACCCTCAGCGGCAGGAAGCACGCTGTGTCGTCAGTTATAAAACTCCGCGCGATTATTCCGGCATCGTGCTCAAATACGGCCAGGGAGCTGCTGGTATCGTTGCCCAGACCGGGCAACCGTTAAGGATAGATGATTACAGTGCCTGGGAAGACCGCGCCCCTGTCTTCGAGAAGGAGAGGCCATTCCGCGCCCTGGTCAGCGTGCCGATGCTCTGGCAGGGTCAGGTGATCGGCGTGATTCATGCCCTGCGGTTCACAGAGGAAAACCCTTTTACTCAAGAGGACCAGGAATTGCTGGGACTCTTTGCCAACCATGCCGCGATCGCCACGGAAAACGCGCGGCTATTGGACGGACTCCAACAAGAACTGGCCGAGCGCAAGCGCGCCGAGGAAGGGTTGCGCAAGAGCGAAGAAAAAACCCAGAACATCATCCAACACAGCAGCAGCATGTTCTATGCGCATACACCGGATCACGTGCTGTTTTACATCAGCCCCCAGTCGCGCAACTTGCTGGACTGTGAGCCGGAAGAGGCCATGGTGCGCTGGCAGGAGTTCCTTTCCGATAACCCCATCAACGAAGGTGGCATCGTAGCCACCGAGGCCGCCATCCAGACCGGTCAGCGCCAGCCTCCTTACGAATTGGAACTCGTCACTCGCAAAGGCCGTGTGATTTGGGTGCGGGTGGATGAAAGCCCGGTGGTTCAGGACGGGAAAACTGCCGCCATTGTCGGCTCGATCACCGACATCTCTGAGCGCAAGCAGGCGGCTGAGACCCTGCGGGAAGCCAACGAACTGCTGGAAACTGTGTTTTCCAACACGCATCTAAGTCTGGCCTACCTGGATCGGGAATTCAACTTCATCCGCGTCAACCGCGCCTATGCCGAGGCCGATGCGCGGACACCGGAATTCTTTCCTGGTAAAAACCACTTTACTTTGTATCCCAGTCCTGAAAACCTGGCCATTTTCCAGAATGTCGTGAACACGGGCGAGGCCTATTTTGCTTACGCTAAACCGTTCGAATACGCCGAGCACCCCGAGCGCGGCGTATCGTATTGGGATTGGAGTTTGGTACCGATCAAGGATGGGGCGGGGCGCGTGACCCATTTGATCTTGGGCACGATCAATGTTACCGAGCGCAAGCGGGCGGAGGATGACCTTCGACGCCGGGTCGCAGATCTGACAGCGATTTATGAGTCGGCATATGCGATGCGTAAACTCACCTCGCCGGAGGAACTCGGCCAGGAGATTGTCCGCGTTTTGGAAGAGATCTTGCAATTCGAGCATGGCGCGGTCTTGCTGATTGATGAAGCCACCGGCCAATTGATTCCTCAAGGCGTGAGCGCCCAGGGCAAAGGTCCTGGATTTGTGGAAGTAGACAAAGCCTATATCCTCTCGCGTGGAATACGCCTGGGCGTCGGTATTACCGGCTGGGTCGCACAGACTGGACAAAGTGTGCGGCTTGGCGACGTGCGTACCGATAAACGCTACTACGCGATGCGACCAGGCATCCGATCCGAACTTTGCGTGCCCCTGCGGATTGGCGAGCATGTCATCGGTGTCGTGAACGTGGAAACGACGAAACCGGATGCCTACACCGAGGATGACCAGCGCGTCTTGGAGACGGTCGCGGCCCACATCGCGATCGCCATTCAAAATGCACGGCTGTATGCAGACGTTCAGCGGGAACTATCCGAACGCAAGCAGGCCGAGGAAGCGCTGCGCGAAAGCGAGGAACGATATCGCCAACTGGTCGAGCGCACGCCGAATGGCCACCTGGTCCACGTGGACGGGCATATCGTCTATACAAACTCAGCCGCCGCGAAGATACTGGGGCCGGCTGCGCCTGAAGACCTGATAGGGAAAAGACTCCTGGATTTTGTCCATCCTGATTTTCAAAGGGTCGTAAAGAACCGGATCAAGCAGTTGACGGAGGAGAAAACTGGAGTCCCGTTGATCGAGGAGAAACTTATCCGCCTCGACGGAACGGTCATAGATGCCGAAGTCACGGCCATCCCTTTCAGATATGAGAATAAGAATGCCGTGCAGGTCGTTTTCAACGACATCACCGCCCGCAAACGCGCCGAAGAAGAAGTGCTCCGCCGCGTAAACGAATTGGAAGTGCTCTACGAGAGCGGCCTGGCTCTCAGCCGCCTGCTCGAACCGCGTGAGATCGGCCAGAAGATGATCGAGGTACTTTCCCGGAAACTGGCCTGGCACCATGCTGCCATTCGCCTCTACCATCCAAAGACAAATACTGTCGAGGTCCTGGCGGTCAGCCATCCAGGAATGGACGCGCAGAAGATCGAGATACAACGCCAGCGACTGCAAAGCGCCGCCGCGGGCCTGGGTAAAGGCTTGAGCGGCTGGGTCATCAAGCATGGCAAATCCGTCCGCAGCGGGAACGTCGCCGCCGACAAGCGTTACCTGTTAACCTATCCAGGTATACACTCCGGCATCTACGTTCCCATCCAGGCTGGTGACCGTGTGATCGGCTCCATTGCCGTGGAAAGCGAAGTTCGTGATGCGTTCACCGAACAGGATGAACGCATCCTGACTACACTGGCCAGCCAGGCCGCGGTGGCTTTCGAGAATGCCCGCCTCTACCAGGAAGCCTTGCGCGCCGCCGAACGACGCGCCATCCTGCACCGCGCCAGCCAG
>JBFMCM010000384.1:0-3371 GCA_040754355.1 Chloroflexota bacterium
CCTTTTATTTGGAAAGAAGTCCGCCTGCTCCTTCGCTTGTGAACTTGCGGTATAATCGCCCCCATGCCTGAATCTGAAGTAAACGATACACAACCCAATCTCGTCAAAGGGGAAACCCAACCGACTTCCGTCAAATCCGATACCCAGCCAAGACCAGCCGCCGCTCCCCTAAAGAAATTCCCGCGCTGGATGGCCGCGTTGGCTGTCGTCTTGCTGCTCGTGCTCGGCGGGCTGGCAGGCTACGGGTCCGGGATGGGACAGCGGTATGATGCCAAGTCCACCCAGGTGACCGGTCAATTGCAGGAACAATTCGACCTTGGCCTCCAGGCGATGGATGCTGGTCAGTACGAAGTCGCCAAACAGCACTTCGAGTTCATCATCGAAAACGACCCGAATTTCCCCGGTGTGATGGATGCCTACGCCGACCTGCTCCTGCGGATGCAGACTTCGCCCACCCCGACCTTCACCCAGACCCCCACCATCACCCCGACCCCTGACCTGCGCGGCGTGGAAGCCATCTATGCCAACATCCGCGCCGACCTGATTGCCCACGACTGGGACGCGGCCCTGGCCCACCTCGACAGCCTGCGCAAGACCGACCCGAACTACCGCACCGCCGAGGTGGACAGTCTGTATTACCTCGTCCTGCGCATGCGCGGCTACGAGAAGATCGTTCCTCCTTCACTGTTGTGCAGCGACATCAACCTGGAGGGCGGCATCTACGACCTGACCCTGGCCGAGCGCTTCGGCACCCTGGACTCCTCCGCGGAAGCCTTGCGCACCTATGCCCGTCTCTATATTATCGGGGCTAGTTTCTGGGACCAGGACTGGCTCCAGGCGCAGGCCTTCTTCGACCAGGTACGGGCGGGTTACAACCTGAGAGACTCGTCCTGCATGTCAGCCAGCGAACGCTGGCGGTACGCGACCATCAAGATCGCTGAAAGACTGCTGGAAGAGGGCGATGTGTGCGGCGCGGAGGAACAGTTCAACCTGGCTTTCAGCATCTCCAGCACCCGCAACGAAGAGTTCTATCCCACTGCCACTGAGGCCGCCAACCAGTGCGATGGCGGCGACGGGGGCGGCGAACCGCCGCCTCCCGAGGGGACGCCCACCGAAACGCCCACCCCAACTGAGACGCCAACAACGCAATCATAATAAAGCAATCTCCCGGAGACTCGCTGCCCCCGGGAGATTTCCACCTCCAGGAGTCTGATGAACGAATATCTCGACCTCGCCCGGCAGGGTAAAAATGACTGGTGGCGCTTCCTGCTCGCAATCCTTTCCATCCTGATTGCCTGGCAGGTGGTCGGCGCGGTCCCGACCGTCCTGTTGCTCCTCTGGACGGTGTTCGACAGCAATCCGGCCTCCTCTCTCTCTCTGGACGGTACGTTCAACGGCGTGGAGGTGAGCGTCAGTTTTGTGGCCTTCATGCTGGCATCCTGGGCTTTCCTGGCCGGCATCTTCCTGGCAGTGCGTTTCATTCACCAACGCCGCTTCCTTACTCTGGTAACCTCATCCCGGTCGCTGGATTGGAAACGACTCTTCCAGGGTTTCGCCGTCTGGTTCGGGCTGGCGGCTCTGGTCGGTATCGCAGAAGCCTTGCTCTACCCCGGTCGCTACGTCTGGACCCTCGACCTGCCGCGCTTCCTCCCGTTCGTTTTCCTGGCCCTCGTCCTGATCCCGGTGCAGACTTCAGCGGAGGAACTATTCTTCCGGGCCTACATCTTGCAAGGGTTCGGACTGCGCCTACGGAATATCTGGGTTCTGAGCGCGATTTCCGGATTCCTGTTCATGCTTCCCCATCTCCTCAACCCGGAAGCGAAGTTGGATTACTTGCTGATGAGTCTGTACTACTTTTCCATCGGCTCAGCCGCGGCTTACATCACCCTGCGGGATGGGCGCCTGGAACTGGTTCTGGGGATGCACGCCGCCAACAATCTCTTCACTGCCCTGTTTGCCAACGCCACGGTCACCGTCATGCCGACGCCGTCCCTGTTCACGGTCATGGAACTGGACGTGGTTTATTCGACCGTGGCCTCCTTGTTTGCCATCTTGATTTTTGTGCTGCTTTTCGTGGGGCCCTTACGCAGGAAATTATCCACACCGCTATCTGCCGAGAACACAATGGACAGCCAATAGGCTGTCTTTTTTTACCTGACGACTGTCCCCGTCAAATCATACGCCATCGCGCCGGTGATTTTCACTGGGAGGATGCTGCCGATTTCAGCGTTTCCCTCCACCAGCACCAGCCCGTCTATTTCGGGGGCGTCGCGGTAGGAGCGGCCGATCGAGATGCCTTTGTCTTGTCCCTCGATCAACACGTCCAGTGTCTGCCCAACGTAAGACTGATTGATCTGGAGCGAGATGCCCTGCTGGAGTTCCATCAGCCTTTGATAGCGCATTTCTTTTACCTCGGCCGGCACCGGGTCACCGAGCGGGGCGGAGGGGGTGCCCTCCTCGTAGGAGAATTGGAAAGTACCCACCCGGTCAAAGCGCATTTCGTTCACAAAATCCAGCAAGGTTTGGAATTCCTCTTCCGTTTCGCCGGGGTAGCCGACGATGAAGGTGGTGCGTATAGCCAGTCTGGGGATTGCACGGCGCATCTTGGCGATTGTCTTGTAGACCCAGTCCATGTTCGCAGGGCGGCGCATACGCCGGAGAGTGTCGGGATGGGCGTGCTGGAGGGGGATATCCAGGTAGGGCAGCACCTGCGGGCGGGTGGACATGACTTCGATTAGCCGATCGGTGACATAGCCGGGATAAGCATACATGAGGCGTATCCAGTCCATGGACGGGACAGCCTCGGTCAGTTTTTCGAGCAGGATCGCCAAACCATCTTTCAGTCCCATGTCGTGGCCGTAGTCGGTGGTGTCCTGGGCAATCAGGACGAGTTCCCGCACCCCGGCCTCGGACAGGGCGCGCGCTTCGGTGAGCAGGGTCTCGAGCGGGCGGCTGACCAGCGTCCCCTTGATGAGCGGGATGGCGCAGAAAGCGCAGGGACGGCGGCAGCCGTCAGCAATTTTCAGGTAAGCGCTGGCACCGGCCTTCGAGGCGCGCAGCGTCGCCGGGCGGTCGTCTGCCAGGAGCGGGTCCGCGCCGATGGTGCGGGCTTCGGGCAGGTGATAGAGCGGTTGGGGATGGGGGCTTTGCCGCAGCGAGCGGACGACATCCACAATGTCCATCCAGCGGCGTGTGCCGAGGATGCCGTCCACGCCGGGGACGCGGCGGGCTACTTCTTCGCCATCACGCTGGGTGAGGCAGCCGGCGGCAATGAGCAACTGGCCGGGTTGTTTGCCTTTCGCCAGGGCGCGCAGGACATCGTAGGACTCCTGCCGCGCCGGGCTGATGAAACCGCAAGTGTTGACGATCAG
>JBFMCM010000385.1:0-2125 GCA_040754355.1 Chloroflexota bacterium
GCCGCTGGCCATCACCATGAACGAGGGCGTCGGCCTGATCGTGGAAGTGGACCCCGCCCGCGCCAAACGCCGCCTCGACATCGGCTACGTGGACCGGGTGGTGGACAGCCTCGAAGAAGCCATGACCCTCGTCGAGGAATACAAAGACAAGGAGAAGCCGCATTCCATTGGGTTAATCGGCAACGCGGCAGATATTTACCAGGAACTGGCGATGCGCGGCGTCGTCCCGGACGTGGTGACGGACCAGACGTCCGCGCACGAGGCGCTTATGTACGTGCCGACCGGCCTCTCGGTCCCGGCGGCGGACGAGTTGCGCAAGTCGGACCCGGAGGAGTACAAGAAGCGGGCGATGGCTTCGATGGCGCAGCACGTCAAGGCCATGCTCGAATTCCAGCGCCAGGGCGCGGAGGTGTTCGACTACGGCAACAACATCCGCCAGCAGGCCTACAACTACGGCGTGACGGACGCCTTCGAGTTCCCCGGCTTCGTCCCGGCTTACATCCGCCCGCTGTTCTGCGAGGGCAAGGGACCCTTCCGCTGGGTGGCGCTCTCCGGCGACCCGGAGGACATCTACAAGACGGACGCGGCGGTGCTGGACCTGTTCCCTGCCGACGACCACCTGCGCCGCTGGCTGACGCTGGCACGCGAGAAAGTGCCGTTCCAGGGACTGCCGGCGCGCATCTGCTGGCTCGGCTACGGCGAACGCGCCAAAGCCGGGCTGAAGTTCAACGAAATGGTCGCGGACGGGACGCTGAAAGCGCCCATCGTCATCGGGCGCGACCACCTCGACTGCGGCTCGGTCGCCAGCCCGAACCGCGAGACCGAGGCGATGAAAGACGGCTCGGACGCCATCTCCGACTGGGCCATCCTGAACGCGCTGATCAACGCCGTCGGCGGCGCGACCTGGGTCTCGTTCCATCACGGCGGCGGCGTGGGCATCGGCTACAGCCAGCACGCCGGTCAGGTCATCGTGGCGGACGGGACGCCCGAAGCCGCGGCGCGGCTGGAGCGCGTCCTGACCACCGACCCGGGCCTGGGCATCGTCCGCCACGCGGACGCGGGGTACGAGCAGGCCATCGAAGCGGCCAAACGCCACGGCTTGAAGATGCCGATGTTAGAGTAGTCAATGGACGATATCAAGAGAGGAACTGATTTGATATGGAAAAGAAAATGACGATGAGTCAGGCAGTCCAAACAATCATCGAACAACTGGACAGTCCCATCACTGAAGACGAATTGGCGCGGCGGGTATTCGAAATCTATCCTACCACTGCCAAGACCGCGCCCGCCAGTCTGAGAAACACCATCCGCTATGACCATGATGGTCGTACGCTCATCCGGCTTAGTAAAGACAGAATAATCCCGATGCGCACCTTCATGCCAGGGATCAGGTTCCGCATCTCGGTGGATGCGCGCCTGGCCTACGCGTGCACCCTGACGCTGGATATGTTCGAGCCGTTCTATGTGCACGCCCGCGGTGCGAAAGCATCGTTGACATTCGTGGATGAAAAAGGGGCAACTTTGCCCACCCGCATGAAAGCAGTACTGTCACCTGGTCCGAAAGACCTAGCGCGCATCATCGGGAATATCAAATCGGAAGGCTATGATTTGCAGAAGTGGGCTGAAACACGTCAGGTCCAAAAAGGAGACAGTATTTTGATTACTATCCGGGATTGGGGGCAAGGTATTTACGCTCTGGAACATGAACCTGCCAGCAAGCGCCAGCGTCCGAAAATCGAGGCAGCCAATCGAAAATTTGCTGATACCCTGTTTGCCATTTTGGAAGAGTCATACGACGACCGCCCGCCCGCACATCAACTTATTCCGAAAGCATATGCTTCCCTGCCCGACCCGTATGGCTATCCGGGCGATCACTGGATGCAGGTAATCGAGAGAGACGGGCGGATGAACTACAACGGTTGGATGATCACCTATGCAGAGGATATGAGCCCCTTTGATCGAATAGCATTGACGGAGCCAGGTGAACGGCTTCCTTTTGTCAAGGACAAATACACGCGAGAAAAAGCAGGGCAGGTGTTCCGGTTCAAGGCAGAAATGGCATATAACAAGAGAATCTGGCGCGAAGTGGAGATTAAAGGTAATCAGAGGGTGGCGGAACTTGATC